>DASXVS010000042.1 GCA_036504095.1 Armatimonadota bacterium
CACGAATGGGTGGAGATTCGCCCTGAACTACACGATGATGCAATCTATTTCGCAAACGTCCGCATCGCCGCTCTCGCTGAGGCCCGGGTGTAAACCATCTGTTGTCAGAAACTGTAAAGGATCTCTTGACATCGGACAATACTGGGGGACCAAACGGGGAGGGTTCGGGGGTAGCGCGGGCGCCTCGCCTGTATCCGGACCTATCCCGGCTCGCTAAGGCTCGCCACCCCTCCCTGAAGGGAGGGGCACCGGCCGCCGGACTCGCTAGCGCGGGCGCCTCGCCCGCATCCCGTGGCGCCGGCCTCCGTGCCGGCGGACGGTCTCACGGTAGGGCCGGCGTCCTCGCCGGTTTTCGGGAGTGGTCAACCCTCGTCGCGAGGGGACGTGCCCTTGGATTGTGCTACGCTGTCAGGTCAATCGCCGCGTGGAGCCCTCACCCCGGCCCTCTCCCCGAGGGAGAGGGAGCACGTTTGTGAGCTACGCCACCTTCACGGTTTGAGCGGAAGCCCATTCCGATTCCCCCTCGCCCGCAGGGAGAGGGGGTTAGGGGGTGAGGGCTCCGGGACTTAGCGGTCCAGATCAGCGGCGATCTTGGCAAGCACACTCTCAATCTCGCCGCACACCTCATCATTCGTTACGCGCAAAACCCGAAATCCGTGCGACACCGCCCACTCATCTCGCACGGAATCGCGCTCAGTCTGTAGCGCGTGGATGCCGCCATCAACTTCAATGATCAGATTGTATGCGTGGCAATAGAAATCCGCGATGAACGGACCAACGTTGTGTTGCCGGCGGAACTTCGCGCCACCAAGTCGCCGACCGCCAAGGCGTTCCCAGAGCATATCCTCAGCGGGCGTCTGAACGTGCCGCAACTCCCTCGCTCGCTCAAGAAGCGGGTCCGGAATAGTGCGGGCACGGCCGGCCAGGATTGAAATGTCATCGTTCTCGGGCACGGTGGAAGTCCTCACCCGGCCCTCTCCCCGAGGGAGAGGGAGCACGTCTTTCACCTACGCCACTTTCGCGGTTTCAGTGCAAGCCCAGTCCGGTTCCCCCTCGCCCGTAGGGAGAGGGGGTTAGGGGGTGAGGGCTCCGCGGGCGTCGCGTTTAGCCTTCCACGCCGCGTGCGCATCCAACGGCGCTTTGAAAAGGCGGTTGAAATCATCGATTACGTCCGGCTTGATGTCACCCAATATCCATTCACAATCCTTGAGGTGACCTTGGAAGACGTTTACAACCTCTAACACCTCCTCATAGCACGCCTCGACCTCTGCCATTGAAATCCACACAGCAGTGACGCTCTGGCGATCACCGACTCCTTGCAGGTCGGAGTGAGCGAGGACCTTGTTTCGAATGCGGCGTATTCGCCCTGCTAGATTGTGCTCCTTGATCCACTTCTTCTTGTCTTCGACTACTTCGATCACTGATTCGCGGGTCGGAGCGTGGACGAAAACCTCGGGATTTTGCGCTACCAAGTCCAGGAGTGCGGAAAGGCTGGCATGATCATGGCGGCGATCACGGGGATCAAAGATGCGCGCAAGCGCCATGATCGCCTCATGTCTACAGCTAATCACGACGGACTGCAGCAGCCAGCTGTGGCCGTCCAAACGGTCTTCATTAACGGCTTCTGTGACCACTTGCCATGTGGATAGCGCCGCCCAACCTCCGATCAGGTTGTCCCAAATCACCCTGAAGCGCTGATCAATATCCTCCCTTCGCAGTGAGATACTCTCTGCACTTTTCATCTCGACAGAAACCTCACTTGCCACGCTGCCTCACCTCACATCTCCACGCTCCACTGCCCGGCGTCCACCTTTGCCGCGGGTGCCAGCTTCGTGCCCTTGATAACCGATAGGCTGGCGAAATGAAACCCATAGCGCGTCAGCAACTGGTCCATTTCTCGGAACTGGACGCGCGGGGACGTTTCTCATGACGGGTCGAGGCCCGTGGCCCGGCGGACTATCCACACGACATCGAACATATCAATGGTATCTGCGGATGCTCCGCCACGGTCCGCATTCAGGTGCGCAAAGTCCGAAGGAGTGACGTAGGAAAGGCCACCCATAGATGCCAGGGCTGATTCTCCATCGTGAAGAGTGTAGGCGTCAATAGTACCACTCTCGAACGCACCCATATCCACGTGTGCGCCGACAATGCGGGGGCGGCCTTCCGCATCACGCTGTCCCGCAGTTACGAGGGTATCATCACCCGCGTCGATGCACGGCGAGCCGGAAGTCAGGTGGAAGTCGCCGCCCGTTCGGCTTACGAACCGCGGATCCTGAGAAATATTGCCGTTGGTACCGGTCGGGTCGGGGATGTTTCTGAAGTCGTCCGGGCTGCTGCCGTAAACGTCGTTGTGCGACAACATTACCTTGCCACCGTTCAAGTAGATCCCAGTGGAGTTGAAGGCAACAATAGAGTTGGTCACGGACGCCGTGCCACCGCTTTCCACGTAGACACCCGAGCCGATGGTGTTACCGCTGATGGTGCAGTTGGTCAGGGTAGCCATTCCGCTCACGAAGGCAGCAGTGGAGTTACCGCTTAAGGTGCAGTTGGCAATAGTCGCCGTGCCACCAACGCGGGCTCCCGTGGTGTTGCCACTGATGGCGCTGTTGGAGACGTTCGCTGTGCCTCCAGATGTGAAGATGCCAGTGGTGTTTGAGGTGACTACACAGTTGGTCATTGTCACAGTGCCACTGAACACGTCGATGCCAGTTCCATTATTGCTGACAGTGCAGTCTGTGATGGTCGCCGTGCCGTGGACGCCATAGTAGTTGCCGCTAATGGTGCAGTTTGTGATGGTCGCCGTGCCACCGTAATCCACGTAGACCCCAGAGCCATTGGTGTTACCGCTGATGGTGCAGTCGGTGATGGTCGCCGTGCCACCAGGCACAAAGATGCCGGTACCGTTACCTTGGATGGTGCAATTGGTGATGGTCGTCGTGCTGTTTACACGTATGGCATTTCCGCCATTGCGGACGGTAAAGCCATCCACAACAGCGCCCTTGACGGAAGACGAAACCACGTTGGACGTTGTGTTGTTGCCGTCCAGTATGGTGACGTTTGCCTTCACGTCACGCTGCCCTCTGTCAGTCTCCGTCCCGGCGAATCCGCCGTAGAGTCCCACGTCCGTGGGAAGGGTAATGGACTCCACGTATGCGGGCGAGGCTGGCTCAGACTTGGCCACCCATACGTCGTCCCCACCGTAACCCGCGTTCAATGCTTCCTGGACAGTGAGGAATGCAGTAGACCAGGCGGTTCCATCGTGCGTTGGTCCTGCCGCGTTGGCGTTCACATAAAGGACCGCCGACGTGGACGCGCCGGCAACGAGGGAGAGGTGATAGCCTGCCAGCAGCAGGCGAATAGATGCGCGATAGATGCGTGCCATCCGTTTTGACCTTCTAAGGGAAACGATGGCTGTCCCAGCGGGCGCCTTTGCGGGTGGGGCAAGCCGATGAGTGCGTGTGCCAACCTGTTGGTTGGTTGCCATCTGGAGTATATCGCGCATGGTAGACAGCTTGCGAATGCGGTTCGCCCCGTACCGCCTCGCCGCCCGTCCGCGCCATATCAGGTCGAGACCCTTCGCAGGCTCAGGGTGACGTAAGGGTCGGGTTCGCCCAATGCTTGTTTGGTCTTCCTCCGCGAGACCTCCCCGTACGGGTCCTCCGCGTTGTTGACGATGAGATTCTTCGCTGCGCTCAGAATGACATGTTGGGTCGCCCGCGCTACGCCTGCAACCCTCCCCCTTTGGTCCCCCAGCATTTGTCCGATGTCAAGAGATCCTTTACAGTTTCTGACAACAGATGGTTTACACCCGGGCCTCAGCGAGAGCGGCGATGCGGACGTTTGCGAAATAGATTGCATCATCGTGTAGTTCAGGGCGAATCTCCACCCATTCGTGGATCAGACCTTTGCCAGCCCGGTAGAGATGGCCCTTGTAGGTAACAGTTCCATTCTGCTCGACCTTGCGGGTCACAGCGCCCTCTGGTATCACATGGGCCGGCAGCTTGTTTGGGCGTTGCTTGAAACTGCTTTCGTAGACGACCCCCGGAACGCGCATCCCCAACGCCTCGTGGGGCCGGACCCAGTTGTAGCCATATTGGTACTCGACGAGTATCCTCTGTGCCATCTCCACATTGGCCTGGTCTAGTTTGTCACCGAGTTCCAGTTTCAGGGTCTCGTGGAACCGTTCCACCTTTCCCTGCGTTTGCGGGTGGCGCACCCGACCGTGCAACGTGCGTATCCCCAGTAGCCACAGGTTCGCCTCGAAACGGGTGGGGCCCTTCGACTGCCAGTCGTTGAACCCGTCCCCATTATCCGAAAGGATGCTGTCGGGCAAACCCACCTCGCCGAACAGGTTCCACAGCGCTTCGAACACCGTTTCCGTTGTCTTGTGCGGCAGTGCTGCAAGCAGCAACAGGAACCGCGAATGATCGTCCAAAACGCTCAACGGCCAGTAACGGTAACGCCGCGGCACCCCCTTGTAGTCCAATTGCCACAACTCGTTGCACCGATCACGCTCGAAGCGTTGGTCCCCTTGCGATAGTCTGACTTGACGGCCAACCAGGCCGTTGCGCTTCAGTATCCGGTCCACCGTTCGAACGCACACGGGTGCCGTGGAATCACGCCACAACGTGACGTGCAACTTCTTCGCCCCCCACGCCCGGTGCTTCTCCTTCTCGGCCAGCACTATCTCCTCGACGCTCAAAGGCGATACACGAGCGATTGCGTGTGGCCGCCGCGAACGTTCCGTCAACTCGGCGATCCCTTCCTCCCGCGCTCGATTCACCCACAGATACGCCGTTGTACGGCTGACGCCAGACTGGCGGGCGGCTTCCGATACGCTGATGCCACCCTCCAGCACCAGGCTCGCCAATCGTTTCCGTGACTGCATAAGCGATTGCTCCTGAAATGGCATCCCACACCTCCCGAGCGAAGTGTAAAGGATGTCTTGTCAGAAACTGTCCACCATCTATTGTCATCAGACACATTGGGGGGTAGGGGGGCTCCGGGACGACCATGCGATGTCGGCGAGGACGCCGACACTACCGGATTGGACGATGGACGATAGAAGATGGAAGTTGGATGGGAGTCCGGCTGCTGTCTCCCGCCTCCTGTCTCCTCCAAAAAAACTTCAGACAAAACCGCCTCCTCGCGGGCTAGTAAGTAGGAGGCATTCAAATGGCTACTAACCCTGCACGGTCCGAGGGGGACGGTATGATACGCGGCAAAGGACCGCGGGAGATCGCCGTTGCGAGCCGCGGCGATTGGCCCCCTTATGGCGAGGGGAGCGCGGCCTGGCCGGTGTGGCCGTCCATGTCGAGCATCACGCGGCTGCGGGTGATGAGCTATCTCTGCCAGCACGTTCCCGCCGGTTCCCCGGCCATCGCACGGGACCTGGGGATAGCGCCGACGACGGTGCGGTCCGTTTTGTGGGGCCTGAAGTCCACGTGGGCCGTCAGCGTGTGCGCGAGGCCAGCGAAGCGGAGGCGGCCGAAGTCATCGGCCGGCAACATTAAGTACCTGGACTGGCAGGCCACCGATACCGGGCGCAAATGGCTGTGGCGCTACGGTTGGGTCACGCGGCGCATCGGGTGGGACCTGGAGTGGCAGACGGCCGGCTACGAGGGGCGGCTGGATGTGATGCCTTACGACGTCTTGCACGACCACGCCGAACCCTCCCTGCTGCGTCCCACACCGCTGGCCATCATGCATTACCTCACGCGGTGCCCTCCGGAGCAAACCCCGACCCTTGCAGAGCACTGCGGGTTCAGCTACTTCTCCGTGCACGCGCTCCTGCAAAAGTGGTGGCGGCTCGGCTGGGTGGAAAAGACGCAGAACGCCGTGGAGCCGCGCAGCTACTTCGCGCCGGACTTCGTGACGGAAGCCCCGCGCTGGCTCCTCACGGAACGCGGAAAGCAGGCAGTGGAGCGCCACACCGCCGCGCTCCGATGGGCCAGCCAGACCGCCGGTTACACCCCACCGCCGGACGACCCGTTCCTGAACGATGAATTATGAGCGAGGAACGATGAATGCACTCCGCCCTCCCCGTCTCCCCCTTCCCGCCGCGCGTAGCGCGGGAATCGGGAAGGGGGCCGGGGGGTTAGGTCCGGAAGCGTCGGGCTCGGAGGCCCAACCTCCCGTTTCTGGCAGAATCTCGAATCCTCTGCGCTCCTCAGCGTCCTCTGCGCCCTCTGCGGTAGATCGGGATGATTTTCAGGAAAGCACCTTGACGTTGATCAACGCCGGGCCGCACTTCGTCGCTTGCAGCGCCAGGGCCAGCGCCCAGAGCTTGTCCGCGTGGGCCCCGTCCTTCACCGGCGCGTCATAGCACGGTATGCCGGACTCGCGCACGGTCCGGCGGAGCGATTGGATCTGGTCCATCAGGCTGCGGTTCCGCGGGATGGTCAGCGTGCCGCGCTCCAGGTCCCGCTTCAGGGCGGACGCCATCCGCTCCTTGCCGGCGGCGGTGAAAGTCACGGGTACCACGCGTTCCGGGCACTGCGCCATGATGCGTTCGCCCAGCTCGCAGCCGATGCCGGTGGCGTCGATGCACGCCATCTTCACGCCCGGCACCGCCAGGCAATCCATGATCGCGTTTTCCTGCTGCTCAAAGGTGGCGTTGACCATCGTGCGGATGCAGCACACGGTATGGCGGTCGCGTTCCTCGCGGAGGACCACGATCTCGGTGGCGTTGGCCACGCGGCCCACGTCTACTCCCACGAACAGCCGGCCCGGAACGGCGGCCAGGGCCGCCCAGGTGCCGGCCAGCGGGATGTCGTTCGCGTTCGCCTCGATCAGCGGCCACGAGATGAACGCGTCGTTGCTGTCCACGAAGCGCAGTTCGTATTCCTGCTGGAACGCCTCCAGGTCCAGCGTCTCGCGGATCGCGATGAGGACGTCGGTGCCGTAGACGCCAACGCGGCGGTCCGTATCGGCGTCCGGGTCCTGCCGGGCCGCCTCGACGTCGTTGCACAGCCACGGGGCGTCCCACCATGGCACGACGTGCTGGGAGTAGTGGGCGGCGATGAGCGGGTCAGACGTCACGCGGAAAAAGGCGCCGATGTCCCCGTTCGGGGTGGACGCGGCGGTGATGCGTCCTCCGTGGGTGATCACGGGGATCGCCCCGGTATACAGGCGCTGGGAGTTTGGGTAGAACGCCATCTCGTCCAGGTAGATGTTGGCGCCGGAGCGGCCCCGCGGCGAGCGGCAGGGAAACGAGAGGAGTCGCCCGCGGTTCGCGAAGCGTATCTCGCGGACGCCGGAGAGGGTAAGGCGCGGACGCATCCGCGCGGGCAGGCTTTCGTACAGGTCCATGGCGTAGAGGATCTTCTCCGCCGCCTCCTCGCGGTTGAGGCTCACGAAGATGCTGAAGCGCCCGTAAGCCACGGCCTCGGCCAGCGCCTCCAGCGCGAACAGCCAGGAGAACCCCGTCTGCCGGGCCTTCAGAACGGCGCGGAACCGGCTGCGGTCCGCCAGAAAACGCTGCTGATAGTCGGTGAGTGTGTACCCGGACGAACGGACGGCGGACGCGATCACCTCGTCCGCCGTCAAGCCGTTACGCTTCGCCATGATTTTGGCCTCCTACTTACTAGCCCGCGAGGAAGCCCTTTTGTCTGAAGTTTTTTTCAGCATCCAGCATCCGGCATCCAGCATCCAGGTCCGAAGTCCGGCCTGGATGCTGAATGCTGGATGCTGCCCCCCTCACAGCCCGTGGGCTATGCGGTTCACCTTGACGGCGTCTTTCATGTCCACAACGCCGTCACCATTGACGTCCGCGCTCGGGAAGGCGATTCCCGGCACGGTTGAGGTTGTGAGTCCGCCCGCCAACTGCGTGGCCAGAATCACGTCCTTGGAGTCTACAACGCCGTCCTGGTTGATGTCGCCAAGCAGCGGCGGGCCACCCAGCAGAATGGCGGAAGTCCAGGTGTTCGGGGTGGTTTCCGCGCCCGGCAATCCGGTGAGACTCATCAGGGTATCGGTACCCGGCGCGCTGGAGTCATTGTCCCGCCCTTGCAGGTTGAACCCGATCACGCCTCCAATCGCCGGTGTATAACTCCACGCGTTCGGCTGCTTCCACGGCAGCGATCCCTCGATGGCATACCCGCCTGCCAGGCGCACGAATTTGATGACGTTCAAAACGCCTTTCAGGGCATCCCTGCTCTGTGGCGAATTGGCGATGGCGGTATAATCCACGGTGCCGGCGGCCGGCGGGTCGGCGGAAATCCTCACATCGAAGTCACTGTCCGTGTAGGATGTTCCCCCATTGTGCTGGTGGTCGGAGAGGCTCAGGAACATCTGGAGCCCGTCTCGCCCGAGCAGATCGGTGGGATCTACTGGCGAAGCCGGCAGCGAGACCACGTCGTCCGCCACGAACGCGGCGAAATACAGGTTGTCTGTATCCCACTTCAGTTTCACCTGCGCCGAGTAATCGGCCAGGCCGCTCCAGTGGCCGGGCAGCAGGTCCTGCACCGCCTGGTTGAGGTTGATGATGGGCGCGCCATTCCATTCGGCAGCGGTGATGTTGCCGTCGATGGTGATGGGCGTCGTTGTGTGGAAGATGGGTATCTGGCCCGTGAGGACCACGTTGAACGGGTTGCTGTCCACGGCCTCTTCCGGATCATCGCTGGGCGTCGCGGTAAGCACGTAACCCACACCGGCCTTTGTGACCGAGAACTGGTTGAAGGTGACCCTGCCTCCGGAAACCTGCCCGGTAGTCGTCCCGGTCAGGGTGGCGCCGTCCGACCCGGTACCGGGCTTGATCGACAGGGAGACGGAACCCGTCATGTCTGTGATGAGGTTGCCGTCCGGGTCACGGGCCGAGATAACGGCCCCACCGGGCAGCGCACCGCCAACCACGGCCGTACCCAGGATAACGTCCCAATGCCACTTGGAACCCTTCCGAACGTAAGGCCTATAGCACACGGTAACCTCGCAGGTCCTGCAGTTAACGTCGGTGAATTCATAACGTACACAGAATGAAAGGCTGTCCGCACACGGCCAGCCGGGTATCGGTGGGAACTGGATGTTCATGGGGAATGCCTGCCCCGCGCCGAGGTTCACGCCGGCCGGCGCTACAGACTTCCAGACCATTGCGTGAGCGTTGACCAGCGGGATGCTGGCGTTGAAGCCAGGACTCGCGCCCCAGCCGATGAGGTAGCTGTTCACCGGGCCGGCTGTGCCGCAGGTGACCGGGGTAAACGTCCGATTCGTGGTGACCACCGTACCCACGACACGAATGATGGGGCCAAGTCCCGCGAGAACGCTGAGGGTTGGCGCGAAAGTGGCCGAACCGCCTGGGCCTAGCGTGAAGGTGCTTGGCGTTGCCGTCAGCATTACGCCGTCGCAGCAGGGTTTCGGCGTAATGTCACACGGCTGGATTCCGATCTCCTTTGTGATCGGCGGACACGCCGGCCCCATGGAGATCGTCACTGTCACAACGCCGCCACCGGTCGGATTCCAGTTGATGGTCACGCAAGGGCCGTTGTTCGGTCCCACGATGGTCCCGTTGGTAACAGACCACAGGTACGTGGCGCCCGGCGGCGGTGGCGTCACGCAATAGACGCCTTGCTGGCAGGTTGTGGGAGGCCCGGTAATGGTGAACACTGGTGTGGGGCACGGCGTCCAGCACTTGGTGACGGTGTTGGAGGTGTAGACGACGCCAGTGGCATCCGTCCACGTGGCGACGATATAGTCGCACCCGGGGCCCTTCGTGTCCGGATACGTCCAGGATGCCACGCCGCCGACGTTGGTGTTGCCGGTTCCGGTGGCGCCGGTATTAGGGCCTGCGATTACGGTGAACGTCACGACCGTGTTGACCGGCGGAATGGGTGTGATCGTGGCGCTGACGGTGTGATTCGTTCCCACCGGGTTGGTCGCGGTTTTGGGTCCAAGCTGAATATTCGTGATGACATCAACTTTGTCGCCGGTGACGATGATGTAGGGCAGGCCGTGGGTCCCGTCCGTGGCGCTGTACACGTTGGTCAGGTTTTGGCCGATGGCGAACACGTAGAAGTTGGCCGGCCAGGAGTCGAACCCTTCGTGCATCGAGCAGCCCCATCCGGAGAGATTGGCGTCCAACAGCAGCGGCACAGGCGGCAGGCCGACGCTTGGTCCCGTGAGACCAGGTGCGGTCGCTACGATGTGTGCGTTGTTGTAACACCCAAGCTGGCCGTGAATCATGAAAGTGCCGAACTGGTCCATCAACGGCAGGGGTTGTGGCGTGACGGGCGCGGCGTCGTAGTAGCAGCTCAGTGAAACGAAGGCACCGGTTTTTGCGGGGTTGTTTGCCGCGAAGTAGATGCCGCGGCGTTTCAGGTCTGTTCCCCTGTCCTTCAAGCCGGGAAGTGTTTCGGTGTGCAGGGCTTCATCGGTGCCTGTGATGAGGATGTTGCCTGTAACGGCTGGCGACCAGACTGTCCGGTTGGCCAACGCGGCCGTTATAGGGCCGGTACCACCAACGCAGAGCGGGTCGCCCAGGATGATGGCCCGGAAGGTCGCAAAATTGGCGGTGGTCATGCTGCCCCACGTAGTGGCGTTGTTCAGCACAACATCGAAGCCGAGGTTGAGCGCTTCCACCGCTTCCTGGCTTGTCGCGCCGCCATAGACGGTGTCGTCAAGGATTATGACGGAATTACCGGCAACGGGGGCGTTGACCAGGTTTGTGTAGGTGGTGTTGGCGCCAGATGGCGCGGCAAGGGCGCCGGCCAGGCCGGCCACAAGGAATGAGACACGGAGCCACACCGGAATGATGCACCTCATATGAAAAGATCCTTTCGGGTTGCACCCCTAAGATTGCAACCATGCGAGCGCGGTAAGCGCGCCGACGATTCATTAACCGAATTACGGTCAGTCATTAGCAAATGACCGCTGTAACAACTTAACAAACAGCTTGCCCTGAGGTTCCTTTACATGTGGATTTGAGACCGCTGGAATGACGGTGAATCGGAGGGGCCCAGCCCGCCAGCGCGGCCGTGGTGATTCTACGGTCTTGAGGCGATGTAGGGAACCCCCGCGCCCTCCGCGTTGAATTCGGGCAATGCCATCCTCCGCGTTGAAATCGTTCTAAAATGGGGTTCGTGGAACACGCCCCCAAACTCACCCCGATGATGGCGCAGTACAACGCCGTCAAGGCCCAGTACCCGGACGCCCTCGTGATGATGCGCATGGGCGATTTCTACGAGATGATCGGCGAGGACGCCGAGCGTGCAGCGCCGGTCCTCGAGATCACGCTGACGAGCCGCCCTGTCTCCAAGAGCGACCGCGTCCCCCTCTGCGGCGTGCCCTACCACGCAGCCGATCGCTATATCGCGAAACTCATCGCCGCCGGTTTCCGGGTGGCTATCGCCGACCAGTTGGAGGATCCCAAGAAGGCGAAGGGCATCGTCAAACGCGGCGTTACGAGGGTCGTCACGCCCGGCACGGTGGTCGAGGACTCGCTGCTCCCCGGCAAGGCCAACAATTTCCTCGTGGCGGTCGCACAGGGCGGCGACAACTTCGGGCTGGCCGTGGCCGATGTCAGCACCGGGGAGTTCGCCGTGACGGAACTGCGCGGCTCCGATCCGCGCAGGGCTCTGCTGGACGAACTGACACGGCTCCAGCCGGCGGAAACGCTGCTCCTGCACGATTTCCTGATCGAGGAGGACGTGAGGGCGGTCGTGAAGGGCCGCCTGGAGGCCTTCGAATCGAAAGCCGACATCCGCTCGCCGCACCAGATCCTGTGCGAGCATTTCGGCGTCGCCAGCCTGCGCGGGTTCGGCTGCGAAGACCTGCCGCTGGCCCAGCAGGCGGCTGTGGCCGTGCTGGACTACCTGGAGGGCAACCACCTCTCCGCAAAGCACCACCTGAACGGCCTCTCGACCTACAGCACGGACCACTTCCTGTTCCTGGACGCCACCGCCCGCCGCAACCTGGAGCTCACCAGCACGCAGTGGACCGCCACCGGCGCCAGCCTGCTCCAGACGCTGGATCGGACCGCCACGCCGGGCGGCGTCCGCCTGCTGCGCCAGTGGATCGAGCACCCGCTTCTGGACGTGGATACGATCCACGCGCGCCAGGACGCCGTCGCCGAGTTCCACGCCTCCACGATCCTCCGCCACGATGCCGGCGCCGCGCTGAAAGGCATCGCGGACCTCCCGCGCCTCGTCAGCCGCGCCGCCACGGGCGCGTCCAACCCGCGCGATATGGCAGCCATGAACGCCTCTCTGGAACGCATTCCGGAGTTGGCCAGAGCGCTTACATCGTGCGAGTCGTCGCTCCTGGTGGTGCTTCGCGAGGCGCTGGACCCGTGCGACGACCTGCGGAGCCTCTTGAGCGCGGCCATCGTGGACGATCCGCCGCTCAAGATGCAGGACGGCGGGTACATCCGCGCCGGCTTCAATGCCGACCTCGACCACCTGCGCGATCTGGCCGCCAACGGCCGCCAGTACATCGCGAACCTGGAGGCGCAGGAGCGCGAGCGGACGGGCATCAAGACGCTCAAGATCGGCTACAACAGCGTATTTGGTTACTACCTGGAGGTCTCTCGCTCGCAGGTTAACGGCGTGCCGGACGACTGGATCCGCAAGCAGACCACGGCGAACGGCGAGCGCTACGTGACGCCGCAGTTGAAGGAGTTCGAGCACGAGGTCCTCGGAGCGGACGAGAGGATTTCGGCGCTGGAGTCGGAGCTATTCAAGGCGGTCCGGGACGCGGTGGCGGACCAGTCGGTACGGCTGCTCGCCCTTGCCGCTGCGCTGGCCCAGGTGGACGCGCTGCTCGGGTTGGCGAAGGCCGCCGTTGAGAACCGCTACACGCGGCCGGAGGTCAACGCGGACGACGCCATCCGGATAACGGCCGGCCGGCACCCGGTGGTGGAGCGGTCGCAGTCCGACGCGTTTATCCCCAACGACTGCGTGCTGAACAGCGAGGAACGCCTCATTGTCCTCACCGGACCTAACATGAGCGGCAAGAGCACGTGGCTGCGGCAGGTCGCTCTCATCGTGCTGATGGCGCAGATGGGGTCGTTCGTGCCGGCGGACAGCGCGACGATCGGCGTGGTGGACCGCATCTTCACCCGCATCGGCGCTCATGACGACCTTTCGAGCGGACAAAGCACGTTCATGGTCGAGATGACCGAGACTGCCAACATTCTGTCCAACGCCACGGAGCGCAGCCTCGTCATCCTGGACGAGATCGGGCGTGGAACGAGCACTTACGACGGCCTGAGCATCGCCTGGGCGGTGGTGGAGCACCTCGCCGGCGTTGGGTGCAAAACCCTGTTCGCAACCCACTACCACCACCTGAACGACCTGGAGAAGCAGCAGGATGGCATCCGCAACTACCGCATCGCCGTTCGGGAGGACGGCCACCGCATCCTCTGGCTCCGCAAGATCATCCGCGGCGGCACGGACAAGAGCTACGGCATCCAGGTCGCGCGCCTGGCCGGCCTGCCGGACACAGTCATCGCCCGCGCCACCGAGGTGCTGGACCAACTGGAAGGCGACGGCAACCCGCCGGCGAAGGTAGACAAGGTGGAGCACTTGCAGTTGACGCTCTTTGACGCCCAGCAGACGCCTATGGAGAAGGAACTGAAGGCCCTGGACGTGAACGTCCTCAGCCCCATCGAAGCGCTGAACCTCCTGCACAAGTGGAAGGGGGAGAGGTAGCACCATGGTAATTCTGAAAGGTTTCTTTCAGGATGCCCCAAGTTTTGAAAAGATTCCCGCGTATTCTTTCAGAATGCGCTACCATGCAAGCGGCGGCATTGTCGCGGAAGGGAATCCCCAGTGAACCCAACTGAGTTTCACAGCACAGAAGCTGGTACAGTGACTCTCACTCGCGAGGGTTACCATGCCTTTCTGCCAGCCCCCCTGCCACCAAAGCTCCGTTACGATGACGCCCTCGTGCTAGCGCTGTCCAAAGCGGACACTGCACTGAGCGAACTTGCGGGTGTCGGACGAACTCTGCCAAATCCCCACCTTTTCATCATGCCCTACGTTCTCCGCGAGGCGGTTCTCTCCACTCGCATCGAGGGAACGCAAGCCGGGGTTTCCGACTTCCTGCTTGATGAGGTGGGGGAAAAGACTTCCACACAGCCGGCAGACAGGCAGGAGGTACAAAACTACATTCAGGCGATGGAGTATGGATGCAAGCGCCTAAGCGATCTGCCGCTCTCCAGGCGACTGGTATGCGAGATACACGCGCATCTGCTAAATGGCGTACGCGGAAAACACAGCACACCGGGCGAAGTTCGTCGATCACAAAACTGGATTGGAGGCACATCACCGGCTGACGCGGTTTACGTTCCTCCGCCAATCTACGAAATGGACAATGCTCTCACCCTTTGGGAATCGTACCTGCACGAACGTGACAAGTATCCACCACTTATCCAGTGCGCGCTGATGCACGAGCACTTCGAGTCGATACATCCGTTCCTCGATGGCAACGGACGCATTGGCCGCCTCCTGATCACGTTGTTCCTGATCGAGCGAGGCCGGCTGACTCGACCGATGCTTTATCTGTCTGCTTACATCGAGGCTACAAAGGGCCAGTATTACGATTGTCTGCAGCGCATCCGCACTCATGGCGACTGGCGATCGTGGTTGCTCTACTTCCTTGGAGGCGTGACGCAGGCCGCAGCCGATGCCGCACGCCAGGCCGGCCATCTTATGGACCTGTGGCGGGACTACGAGTACAGGCTACGTAACGAGCCCAGGGCCCATGTCTTGCTCCCACCTCTCTTCGCCAACCCTTATATGACAGTTGCCCGTGCTGAGAAGATTCTGCGGGTATCGACGCCAACCGCTAGAAAAGCTGTACTCGCGCTGGAAGCACATGGCATGCTCGAAAACGTTCCTCAAAGCCCCTGGCGCAGGTTGTACATGGCGCGTCCGATTCTCGATTCGTTCGAGCCAGCAGAGGTGTCTGGAGCCTGATCAGGGGTCTCCTTGCGCCACACTGTGATGCACTCGTTGGGGGCCGCGGAGTCGCCGATGGAGAAAGAACTCGAAGCGCTGGACGTTAACGTACTATCGCCCCCCGAAGCGCTGAACCTCTTGTACCAATGGAAAGGCGAGGATGGTAAACGATGATCATGAAACTGAACTCACTGACTCTGGTTGTCCTCAGTGCCGCGATTATGGGATGCGTGCCCGCTGCGCGCGCGATGGACAGGCCCACGAAGCCGAAGGAGACCAAGCAAATGCGCCGAGGATTCACGATCCCCAGGGTCTGGGTGCGCCGGGGCCTCGTGCTGCCGCGGCAGGAAGGGGAAGGCAACAGCGTCAGCGGCGATCCGTGCATCGTCTGGGACGAGGCCATCAACGGATGGCGGATGGTCCTGTTTCACGATCCTCCCGGCCATGCGCAGGCCGTCTGCTTGAATCGCGATGACCTTGGCCCCGGAAACTGGAAACTCGAGGGTCCCCTGCCGGTGGCGAATCCGGAGGCGGTGGGCGGTTTCCACAAGCCGTTCTTCGTGATGGACCCGGACCACCCCAACCAGGCGGCGAAGATCGACGGCCGCTATTGCCTGCTGGTCGTCAGCTTCAAAGACGGGCACAAACAGGTCCAGCGAGCGTGGTCCGAGAAGCTCGCCGGGCCGTGGACGTTCGAACGCGAGGCCATCATCCCGACAGGCGCCGGGGATGCGTTCGATGCAAAGCACACGGACGCGGTCACTGGCTACTATTTCCCCAAGCGCAAGGAGTTCCTTTACTTCTACATGGGATATCCGGCCAAAGCGCAGCCGAGGAAGATCAGCCCGTACGGCTCGGCACAGGCCGTCGCCACGCAGAAGCTAGGCGACAAGGTGGCGACGAAGCGCGGCGTGATCCTCGCGCCTTCCCAGCAAACCGGGCATTGGGCTTCGGGCTGGGTTGGCGGCCTCCAGTTGCTGCGTGGAGCGCAGCACCGCTGGGTAGCCGTCGTCAACGCGTCGCCCACCGCGCCCGATCCCGGCAACAAGGCTGAGTGGAACGAGGAACCCGCACCGAGCCTGGGCGGCTTCGCCTGGTGCGATGAGGAATGGCCGGTGAAAGGCTGGCACTTTGCTCCGGCGCCCATCGAGTGGGTCAAAGACATTCCCAGGGATGCGCTTGATGCCGGCGAAGGATACAACCTGTGGCGGCAGTTCATCCACGTCTTGCCAGACGGGCGGGCCGCCCTTTTCTACAACAGCGGCTATTACGGTCGCGAGCAATTGTACATGAAGTTGAGTCAGAGGCCGTGACCGGTACGCCCCGGGCCGGTGTGCAAAACGCGGAGCATATGCTGCAGATCTTTTTCGAAGCCGTCGAATCGCCGATGGAAAGAGTACTGAAAGCCCTGGACGTGAACGTCCTGAGCCTCACTGAGACGCTGAAACTGCTGCACAAATGGAATCGCGAGGCGGGTAAACGATGATCAAACTGAACTCACGCACCCTGGTCGTGCTCTGCGCCGCGAGCATCGGATGCGCGCCGGCATTGGCCGGCGCCTGGCCGTTCCAGCCGGCGGCGGATACGTTCGATCCGAATGCCCTCCTGGATCTGCACTCGCTGAATGAGAAGACCGCCGGGCAGTCCGGCTTCGTCCGCCGGAGCCCGGACGGGCACGGATTCGTCCTGGGCAACGGAAAACCCGTCCGTTTCTGGGCGGTCACGGATTATGTCCAGCGCCTCCCCGGCGCGACGGACCTCGAACACCACGCCCGGTGGCTAGCGAAGCGTGGCGTGAACATGGTGCGCTTCCACGGGCAGCTAACACCCAAGGGCGAAGCCACGAAGATCACGGACGCCAACCGCGAGGAGATAGACCAGTGCTGGAAGCTCGTGGCCGCCATGAGGAAGCACGGCATTTACACCACCATCTCCCCGTACTGGGCTTTCGGCTACGGCAACATCCCGGCGTCCTGGGGCGTGCCGGGCGATGCGGGCCAGAGCCCGGCCGCCCTTCTCTTCTGGGACAAGACTCTCCAGAACGGCTACAAAGCGTGGATGCGGGCGCTCCTCTCACCCCCCAACCCCTACACCGGCATCCCGCTTGCGAAGGACCCGGCCGCGGCCATCATCCAGCTCCAGAACGAGGACAGCATGCTGTTCTGGACGATGCAGGGCGTGAAGGGGGAACAACTCCGCGCCATCGAGCGGCGGTTCGGAGAGTGGTTGGCCCGACGGTACGGCTCCCTGGAAGCGGCGAAATCCGCGTGGGGCAGCGCCACCCATCCGGACGATGACGCGGCGGACCGTCGCGCCGGCCTGTTCATCGTGTGGGAGTTCACGCAGCCGCAGCAGGGCGGCAAGGCGAAGCGCCTCGCGGACCAGCTCCATTTCTACGCCGACACAATGCGGACTTTTGACTCCGAGATGGCGCGCTTCCTGCGTCAGGACCTCGGCTGCCGGCAGCTCATCAACGCCGGGAACTGGAAGACGGCGGACGACGTGAAGCTCAATGATGTCGAGCGGTACGTCTACACCCAAAACGACGTCATCGCCGTCAACCGGTACTTCGGCGGCATCCACATCGGCCCGCACGACGGCTGGGCGGTCGAGGTGGGCGATCACTTCACGAACGCGTCTGCTCTGCTAAGGCCGCTGGAGATGCCGATGAACCTGAAACAGGTGGTCGGCTATCCGAGCCTCATCACGGAGAGCGAGTGGGTGGCGCCATCTCTCTACCAGTCGGAAGGCCCCTTCCTTACCGCCGCGTACCAGTCGCTAACCGGGGTGGACGCGTTTTACTGGTTCAGCGATGGAGACAGCGCGGAGTGGCGGCAGCCGGATGGACCCTGGGCGGTGAAATGGGCGATCAACACGCCGATGCAGCTCGGTCAGTTCCCGGCGGCGGCGCTGCTGTACCGCAAAGGGTATCTGAAGCGGGGGGCAACGACGGTCCACGAGGAACGCGCGCTGGAGGACCTCTGGCAGCGGCGAACCCCGATCATCGCGGAGGCCAGCGGGTTTGATCCGAACCGGGACGCGGGCGACATCGCGCCGCGATCCGGCGTCAGAACCGGCGTGGACGCGCTCGCGTTTCTGGTCGGGCCTGTTGAAGTGACGTACGGGGGTGACCCGGCGAAGAGCCGGGTGATCGATCTGAAGCCGTATATCAGGAAGGACCGAAAGACCGTGGTCAGCGATACCGGGGAGATCCGGTTGAACTACGGAGTCGGGCTTTGCGTGCTGAATGCGCCCCGCGCCCAGGGCGCAGCGGGTTTCCTTCGCAAGGCGGGGCCGATCGGCCTTTCGGACGTGCGGATCACCTCGGGCAATGAGTACGCCAGTATGCTTGCCGTATCCATGGACGGTAAACCCCTCCGCTCATCCGGCCGGGTGCTGGTGCAAGTGGGGACCACCGCGCGGCCCGCAGGCTGGGAAGACCGCGAAGCCGACTTCTCCAGTACCGACGGCAAGACGGCCTACCATGGCCGCCAGGTCGTCGCCTTCGGCCATCCACCCTACGAGATCGAGCAAACCGACATCACTTTCACCCTGAGGAATCCACGGATAAAGGACGTCGTCGTGCTCGACGCTAACGGGAACGCGGCCGGAGATGTGCCGACGGTGCGGCACGGCGCCAAAATCACCGTCAAGCTCCCAGCCAACGCGATGTACGTGGTCTTGCGCTGAGACACCCGAGAACCGATGGACGGGCAAATAAGGTGCTCGGAGGTGAACTGCCGAGCCGCATCGAGGCTCTGAACCTGCTGCACGAGTGGAAGAATGGGAGAGCTGTTAACCAGCCGGTGGGTCGGCGTTCACAGGATATGTCGCCGATGGTAACATGTGTACACAAGGCAACTTGTTTACACTAGGAGGGACCAATGTCAACCATGACGTGCCGGCAGCTGAGGACGGATCTCGCGGACACACTCAATCGTGTGGCATATGCGGGTGAGCGTTTCGTTATCGAGCGCCATGGGAAGCCGGTGGCGGCCATCGTGTCCGTAGAGGACCTTGCCGAGATAGAAGCGCGGGAGGATGCAGAGGATATCGCGGATCTGAGAGCTTCCATCGCCGAAACGCAGGAAGTGGGCACCGTGCCATTTCGTGGCCTGCTTGCCTCGAAACCCTAGCCATTCCCTGCCGCGTGCGATGCAGGAGCGGCTTGAACCCCATATCCTGGCAATTGAGGGAGACCCTCGACCTCACGGATGCCGAAAGCTCTCCGCGCCGCTTGAAGGGTACCGGATTTGGGGGGGCGACTACCGGGTCGTCTATCAGGTAGATGATGCCGCACGCATCGTGTTCATCCACAAGATCGCCCCGCGTGACGGCGTTTGCACGTGAACTCAGTTGAATCGCTGAACTGAATCGCCGAGCCTCCCGCGGAGACAGAGTTCTTTCGAAATGCGGCAGAGACGGACTGTTGGCGCCGTGAAACGGCTATATGAAAAGGCAAACATAATGAGAATTTCGATTACGAAGAACCCCCTGAACAGAACCGGGGAGCGGATCACTCTCGCGGCGGTACTGTCGCTCGCCTGGGCGCTGCCGTCCATGGCTCAGCCACAGGCCGCTTCGGTGAACAAGGACGTTCAGAAGTCGCCGCGGAACACGGCGGGTGCGACTAAAGATGCGAAGGGTGCGGTCACGTCGGGCAATCCGTTGTTCCCGGGGTGGTATGCCGATCCCGAGGTCGCGGTGTTCAAGAAGCAGTACTGGATCTATCCGACCTACTCGGCGCCGTATGACCAGCAGACCCACCTGGATGCCTTTTCCTCCAAGGACCTGGTTACCTGGACGAAGCACCCAAGCATCATCGATACGAACGCCGTGACATGGGCCCGGCGGGCCATGTGGGCGCCCGCCATCATCGCAAAGGGCGGCAAGTACTACCTGTTCTTCAGCGCCAACGACATTCAAAACGACGATCAGATCGGCGGCATCGGCGTGGCGGTCTCGAAGTCTCCGGGCGGGCCCTTCAAGGATTATCTGGGCAAGCCCTTGCTGGGCAGAATCATCAACAGGGCGCAGCCGATCGACCAGTTTGTGTTCCGTGACAGAGACGGCACGTACTATATGATCTACGGAGGCTGGGGGCGGTGCAACATCACCAGACTCAAGGACGATTTTACTGGCCTCGTTCCCTTTGCCGACGGCGCCACCTTCAAGGAGATCACGCCCAGAGGCTACGTGGAAGGCCCAGACATGTTCGTGCGCAAGGGGAAGTACTACTTCATGTGGTCGGAGGGCGGATGGGGCGGCCCCAACTACCGTGTGGCGTATGCCATCGCCGATTCGCCACTCGGGCCTTTCGAGCGCATCGGCACGATTCTGCAGCAGGACCCCGCTGTCGCCACGGGCGCCGGCCACAACTCGGTGCTGCAGGTTCCCGGCACGGACGACTGGTATATCGTCTATCACCGAAGGCCGCTGGGCGAAACGGACGGCAACCACCGCGTCACCTGCATCGACAAGATGTTCTTCGATGAAAGGGGTTTTATCCTGCCGGTCAAGATCACGAATACCGGGGTCGCGAAGCAGACCGTCAAGTAGAGCGATGCTCCCTTCATTCAGATCGATCGGAGGCCGGATACACCGTATCCGGCCCCCAATCTCAAGCGTCTCACATCGAACCTGCCTCAGCGAACGTTCACCAGGACCTCGATGAGGCCTGCGTCAGCGCCGTCAAACGGGGCGAGAGCCTTCCCGATGATGCTTCCGGCCGGCGGGTTGGAACCGGCTTTCATCGCGACGCCGGGACGCGTCGATGTCACCAGCAGGTCGCCACGGCGGATCGATCCGTTGCCTGCGCACACTTTGGTGGGGATGACGCCGATAACGCCGAGGGGCACAAGGTCGGACTGGTCCTCATCGACGTCGCGTTCGGTGAGAAGCACCCCCGGCTTCTTGGCAACCACTCCGGCCACGCGCGTTGAATACGCTTCGGCGCACTTCTCCATCGTGCGGTCGGTTCGCTCCGATATGACGAGAACGTCACCCGGCTCATAGGCGGCGCGGCTGCCTTCCACGGCGAAGTCCTCGGCGACGTCCGCTCCGCTGTACTGCGCTCCGCCGTTGAAGAAACCCCTGCCGTTGTTGTCGATGCGAGCCTCGTTGGCGCCGTTCGTTTGGAAGACGGCGAGGTTGCGCAGGGTGGTGGTGCTGGTTCCCACTCCGGTGTGGTTGACGTACAGCGCGTTGCCTGTGGCGCTTGTGACGGCTTCCAGCGCATTGGCCGCGCTGACCGCATTGATAACCTCAAATCGCCCCCCCGCGCCCGTACCGCCGGCGGACCCTCCGGTACCTAGAACGCCGGGCCCTGACTTTGTGGTGAACCCCCTGACGCCGGAGCCCAGCCCGTCGTTGCGGCCGACAACGGAACCGGATAAATCGCACAAGGTCATGCCAACTATTCCCTCGCCCTTGAGATTCTTCCCGATCAGGCCGGCGCCGCTCATCGCACTCGTTGAACCGTACAAGGCAGTTCCGTCCGTTGAGACGCTGTAGACGCCGTATCCCGACGCTGCGGAGACGTTGAGGCCGGTTCCGCTTCCGTTTTGCGTGAGGACGAGTGCGGTCGCGGTCGACCCCGCCGGCACTGTGAGCTGGGCGGGTGTTCCGGTATTGGAAGTGGCGGAGAGAGCGATGCCGGAATCGGTAGCGATGCTGAGGCCGCGCCCAATTCCGGCGTGCGTGATCGTTACGGCATCCGCCGGTGATCCAGCGGGTGAAACAAATTGTCCAGCGGACCCGGTGGAGGAAGTGGCGTAGACGCCGGTCCCGGTTGACGATATGCCCTGAAGCCCGCTGTTAGAGGTGCTTTGTCCGAATACCCCTACTCCCTGAGGGGTGCTACCATAGACGCCATAGCCACCGTTGGCGAAGCCGTACACACCCCAGCCGGATCCGGCGTAGGAGCCATACACGCCAATTCCGAGGCCGCTTGTTCCATAATTGATCCCGCGAACCGCGGCCGAGAAAACTCCGGTCGACGGGGAGGAGACAATTCCCTGAATCGCCGTTGCCGAAGGATCCGTGGAATCTGTTATCCCCAAGATGCCGGGATCCGTCCCGGTGGTGGACGTTCGGCGACCCAGAATGCCCGATCCCGTTCCGGCGTTGCCGATCGCCAGGGCCGCGCCCTGATAAGTGGTTGTGGCGAGCGTTGGCAACGCCAGACCGATCGCGTACGGGACGGATGACAGCGGGAGGCGGGGCGTCATCTCCGCGTCAGGGGGCAGCGCAACGCCCACGAAGTATGGCGAATTGAACGTGACAGACGAGGGGAATGGGGTTGCACTGCCCAACGCCGTGTTAAACACGCCGGCAACGGTCGTTACCGCCTTGGCTTCCGACCACATCGGTGAGCCACCTGAAGGCACCGCATACAAGGACAGCGTTACATTGTAGGTTCCGTTGGCCACCGGAGCACCGGTGGGCTTGGAGAGACGTCCCTCGAAGGGGATCGTTCGAGGCGCCTGGGCGATTGCCATGGTCGCGGCCACGCCCAGCAGCATGCACATAACAGCAGTCGTTCGCACTTCGCACTCCTTTTTGGGATATGCCAGGCAGGCTCCGCGTCTGAATCCGATCCCGCATTTCCCGGCCCGGCCGCTCAGATTACTGAACACGTGACGCAGGCACAAAGACATGATGTTTGTTCCATATCGGTCTTATCAGCGCCCGCATGTACCGCTCGCTCCGCCCAAAAACGCGATGAGCGCCGGACCAGGCTCCTGGTCCGGCGCTCATCGAATCTCGCTCAACGTTTAGAACGTCAGGCGCAGGGTCTTTACCTCGTTGTGGCCGAGCGGGACGGTGACGGCCGTGCCTCCCGACGGGTATTGTGTGAGCGCGTTTTCCATCATGTCCGCGTCCCAGACCGCTTTCGGGGCTTCGGCGAAGATCAACTCGGCCTCTCCGTCCAATCCCGCCGTTTCGAAGAAGCGGAGGATGACGTCGTCGCCGTCCTCGGCCGCCTTGAGCGCGCTGATAACCACATTCGGCTGCGCGATCTCCACGAACGCTGCGCTTCCGGCGCCCGGGCGGGCGATCAACGGATCGTTCAGGCTGTGGGCCTCGCGATAAACCTTCCCCTCAACCCAGCCGCCGGCGTGCGGGTAGAAGCTGTACGTGAACACGTTGACACCGCGGTCGCATTTGGGATCGGGGCTGTTGGGAGAGCGGAGAAGAGTGAGGCGCATCGCATTGCCCTTAATGTCGTGGCCGTGCTTGCAGTCGTTCAGGAGGCTCACGCCGTGGGCATCAACGCTGAGGTCGGCCCATTGAAGCGCGGGGACCTCGAACTGCGCCTTCTCGTGGCTCGTTTCGTTGCCGGTGCTGCGCTCGATGGCGGCGTAAGGGACCTCATAGGTGGCCACCTTCGTCTGGACGTTCGCGGGGAACAGCACCTTGATCATCGTGCGGCTCTCGTGCCAGTCCACACGGTTCACAACGTCCACGCGCTTGGAGCCAGCGGTGAGGATGACGTCCTGGACGAACGTGGACGCGCGCCATTGGCGGGTGGTCCGAACGCGGGCTCGCACCGGGCCGGATTCCAGCACCTCGATGTGAACGGGTCCGGTCAGGTCTTCCCGCTGCGCGGCGAAATCCTTGTCGATCTCCCACGCTTCCCACTTGCCTGGGTTGTCCACAAACGCCTGCAGAAGGTTGCCGGCTTTGCCCGGTTCCACGGCCTCGAAGTCCTGCGCCTTGTCGTAGACACGCGTGAATGTGCCGTTGGGCGCGATCTCCACGCGGAGGTTGGCGTTCTCAATGAAGGTATCGCCCGCCGACAGAGTACCCTCAACGGGTTGGGAACCGGCGGCGACGGTATACGTCGCGACGCCGAGTGCGGGGACGCCTTTCGCGAGGAAAAGGAGCGTCGGGACGCCTGCGTCTTCCACCACCTGGCTCGGGACTGGCCCCGCCGGTCCGGTAACGACGAACGAATCGCCGCTCAGGCCGATCTTCTCCAGCGCGATGGAAGCGACCCCGTCGCGCGCCCAGTTCATCGGATTGGCCACAACGACCGATCCGGCCCCGGAGCCCTTACCCAACGCTTTGAGCGCGGCGTCCAGCAGGGCGCCACCTTCGCCCTGGATCTGCGCGTAATCGGATGCGGCGTCGGCCGCGGCGGCGCCGATGCAAGAGCCCGGCAGGATGTCATGGAACTGGTTGAAAAGCGTGAGCTTCCACAATTCCTTCAACTTGTCGCCCGGATACGGCAGACCGAATCGGCCGGCCAGCACGCTGAACGCCTCGACGTTACGCAGAAGGCGCTCGGCCTCGCGGTTGCCGCGCTTGATGGCGGCCTGGCTGGTGAATGTGCCTCGGTGATACTCCAGATAGAGTTCGCTGTTCCAGACCGGCAGTTCGTGGCCGGCCTTCGCTTCCGATACCATCCCGGCGACGAAATCATGGGCCCGCTCATGCTTCACCGCCGGATAGGGCTTCCGGGCGGCCAGGCTATCGGCGCGGTCCAGCATGTCGCGGGTCGGTCCGCCGCCGTGGTCTCCGATGCCGTAAAGGTGGCAGGTCCGGTTGAAGCCCGTTTCCTTGACCATGTACGCCAGGTCCGAGATCAGTTTGTTCGGCCAGACGTGGCCCACATAATCGGTCGGGAAATACGAGAAGATGCGGCTGTTGTCCGGCGACTCCCACCAGAACGCGCGGTACGGCCAGAGGTTCGTGTCATTCCACGTGAGTTTCTGGGTGAGGAAGGCCGAGATACCGCACTTCTTGTAGACCTGGGGCATCGACCAGTTGTAGCCGAACGAATCCGGGTTCCAGCCGAGCGTGACGTCCTTGCCGAACTTCTCCATGAAGTAGCGCTTGCCGTATACCACCTGGCGGACGAACGATTCGCCGCACGGCAGGTTGCAGTCCGGCTCGACCCACATTCCGCCGACGATCTCCCAGCGACCTTCGTTGACGCGCTGTTTGACCTCCTCGAAAATGTCCGGCCAGAGTTGTTCCACCCACTCGTAGGACTGCGCCTGGCTGTGCGCGAAGATAAAATCGGGATACTCGCGCATGAGGTTGAGCACGCTGCGGAAGGTATCGTGACAGACCTGTTTAGTCTCTTCGCGGTCCCACAGCCACGCCATGTCGATATGGGCGTTCGCGGTGAGCGCGATGGTATAGCGCTTGAACAGGTCGTCGAGGCCGGAGAGCGTCTCGTTGGCGGTTTCTATGCTCTCCAGGAGGCCCGCCGTATTGCCGGACGCGATGGCCGCCCGGTCGATCGCCTCCGCCGCCTGCGTGAGCACATAATCGCCTTTGCCGGTGAGCGCCGTCAGGCGAGTGGACACGTCCACGCTTTCCAGGTGGGCGTTGATCGCCGGCCTCACTCCGTCCACCGCGCCGTACTCAAGGACCGCCGAGTGGAGGCCGATGCCGCGTCCGGAAGTGCCTTCCGACACCTCCGCGCTGTTGCTGCCGGGGCCGGCCACACGGATCGCCACCTCATATGTCTGGCCTGGCCTGGCCCGTTCCACCAGGACAACGCGGCTATTTCCGCGGTGGTACCTTCCGTGATAGCGGCCGTTCACATACACCTCGCCGTAATGGAGGATGTCCAGGATCAGCGTGACAGGCAGGCCCGCGACTGGCCAGCCGTGGTGCTTCTCTGGTGTCACGATGGTCGTACGGTACCATGCGGCGGGCAGGCCGTAAATGTCGTTCGGCAGTTCGACCGGCGCCCATCCCGTTCCGCCTCCGGTCGAGGAAAGGGGATCGTCGGACGGGGTTGCCGACCAACCGGCCACGGGGGTGGCGGCGATATCCGAAAGTACCCGGTGGATCGTCTCCACGAGGGTGGGTTGTTCAGGCACTAGCATACTCCTTAGGCAACAGGGGACGTGACGCAGGGGGCGGGCGGTGAAAGCGGCGTCCGGTTCATTTTAGCGGACGCCCGCGCGGAAGGAAACGCCCCGGCCGGAAATCAGTGAATGAGGAAACGAGGAAATCGGGAAACGCCTCGGTTCGATATACTCATTTCTTCGTTTCCTCGTTTCCTCCCAGGTTCTCCTCGTGGTGGCCGGAGCCCAGGAGGCCGGCGTACAGGGCGTCCGTTCGCTCGGTGGCCGAGCCGGAACTGCGCCGACGAGCCGTTTCGCGCGCCGAGGCGGCCATCCGCTCGCGCTGCGCGGGGTCATCCAGGAGCGTGGCGACCGCGTGCCGGAACGCATCCGTATCCAGCGCCGAAATCAGGCCGTCGTGCCCGTCCACCATTCCCTCGCGGGCGCTGAACGAGTCCACCGCCACTACCGGCGTGCCCGCAGCCAGGGACTCACCGATGGTCAGTGGGTTGACTTCCGTGACGCTCGTGATGAGGAAGAGGTCGGCGGCGGCGTAGTACCGCGCCGTCTGCTCGTGCGGCAGTTTGCCCGCGAAGGCTACGCGATGGTTCAGACCCAGGTCCGAAGCGCGACGCTCGAGCTCGGCGCGCTGCGGTCCGTCTCCCACGAACACAAGCCGCGCGTTCTTCGCCTCGAGGAGCGGCGCCACGCTTTCCAGCATGAAGAGGAGGTTCTTCTCGCTCGCGATGCGGCTCACGCTCAATATGAACGTCTCGCCCGGCGCAAGCCCCAGTTCCTCGCGCACCCCCTCGCCGGACGCGTTCAGGAAATCGCCCGAGTCCACGTCGTTGGGGATGACTTCGATGCCGACCGTCACGCCGTATTCGCGGAGAAGGGCTTCCATGCCGGCGGCCACCGTGACCACCTGGTCGCACGTGTTGCAGAACTCGCGGATGATCTGCCGCACGATCCACCGGCCCGGTTCGTGCCACGGCGTCCAGTAGTGTACGTATTGCTCGTACTGGGTGTGGACCGTCACGACCAGCGGGATGTCCAGCCGCCTCGCCAGCGCGCGGGCGACCGTTCCGAGCAGAAACGGGTGCTGCGTGTGCGCGATATCGTACGATTTCGCGGCGATGTCGTTGAATGCCATGGGGGTGAGCGGCATGCTGATCGGAATCCAGCCGGGGAGCGGGACAGGCACGGCCGGCAGGCGTGTCACACCGGTCTCGTCGGCCGGCTGGTCCGGGTGGTAGGGCGCGTAGACATCCACCTGGTGGCCCAGGGTACGCAGGCCTTCCACCAGCGTGCGGGTGGCGACGGCGACGCCGCTCACGATGGGCGGATAGGCCTCGGTGAACATGGCGATCTTGAGGGGCCGGCTCTCCGGCGGGGTATCAGGAGTCATACCGCTAGGATAGCGCCCGGAAAGGGCTGAGGGCTGAGGGGCAAGGGCTGAGGAGCGCGATGGAGCGCGGGCGCCCCGCCCGCATCCGGCCCTCAGCCCTCGGCCCTCACCGCGGCACCCACATGTTGTTCATGTTGTCCGGGGACCAACAGTTGTGCTCGGTGATCTTAAGGCCGGCGGTCGTTGTCGTGCCGATGCCGACCGTCGTGGAGACCTTCAGGAAGGCCGCATGACCGTCGCAGAATGCGTACACGCCGCCTCCACCGTAGAAGTCGCGAGCGACGCCGCGATCTGCGTTCAGACCGTATGGCTCTCGATACGGGTGGTTTTGCGCGTCGTTCACAATCTCGATGAAAGCCCGTGGGCTGATGTCGATCCAGCCGTACAGGGCATCCCTCCATTGCGAGCTGCCCTTACCGGCCCGACCCGTGAACGGTATCGGGTCTGGCGCCCGTCCGTACACTCCGGGCATCGAAGCGTTAGTGGTCAGTTCGGCGAAGAGGATGGTCTCCGCCGGACTGCCGACGGCACCGGCGCTGGACGGCGCCGGCGGGTTGTTATTGGCGGCGGTGGTGAAATCCGCGTTCCCGTCCCCCATCGGGGGTGCGATGAGCAGGCCGTTCAAGCCGTAGGTGAGAACGCGACGGTGGGTGGGGTCTGAGTACGACCTGATGCCCGTGTCGCCGTTATTGAAGGCGTCCTTGGCCTTCAGCTGACTGTTGATCTGCTCGTCCCAGCAGTTATGGGCGTACGCGCCGTCGGGATTGCGGACCCAGCCGGGGAAGGTCTCGCTGTAGTCCTGTGAGTACATCACCTCTGCGACCCACAGTTGCTTGATGTTGTTGAACGATTTGGTCTTGCGGCTGCCGTACATGTGCTCCGCTTGAGTCAGAGGCATTGCGAAGAACCACGCAAGCAGGAATGCGATGCCGCACACATTCGCCGCATATTTCGCGGAGGCCATGGCTTTCACTTCGAAGCCGGCACGCGCTAGGAAATACCGCGCAAGGCTCCAGGCGCCTCCCAGCATCGGCAGCAGCAGCGCGGCGTACTCAAGGTCTCTTACGATATCCCACCGCTCGACGCTGTACGGAACCGCGGTCAGCGTCAGGCAAGCCAAGCCCACCAAGCCCAACCAGCCGGACGCACCCAGCGAGGCGCGTGTGATACCCCGCGAACGGATGCCGCTCACCACTCCGATGAACATCGAAACGCTCACGTAGACGATGAGTCCGCAAACGATCAAGCCGATCCAGTCTGCGCCTGCGGCGAGGACCGCAAGTGCGAGAATCGCCAGCGCGACGAACCCCCACTTCCTCAGCGACAAACCGTGCCAATTGTTTATCATGTCGTTGCCTCCACGAACGCAGCGTCGACTATTTGGCTCCAGGCGGGTACTGAAAGCGCAGAGACTCCGTCAGCGACCGAGCCCTCTCCGGTTCCAGCCCTGAAGTGTCCGGGTGCGCCGCGATTTCGAAAGCGTTGCCGTTGAACTTGTACTCGAGCGGGCGGTTAGTCTGGTAATCGACCGGCTGTGGAGCACCCGCCTGTTCCAGCGTGGCGGGATACTTCCCGTGCCGGGCGCGGTACGCCAGCACCGATGCGGCGGTTGCGATCACTGCACGCTTGGTGGCCGCACCCGAAGCACTCCCGGCAACCTCTCGGAACATTCGCACCCGTACCATTGCGAAGTGAAACGCCGGGGCGGCCATTCGGCGTTCGCGAGTGGCGGCGGTGGCCTCCTGGAACTCTCGATCCACCTGCGCAATGGCGTCGTTGCGCTCGGATATTGGTCGGCGAGAAGCCGCCATGTACCGGGTCATCCAGTGAAGCCAGACGGCCTCGCTGGCGTCCGCGAAATACCCCCGTGTGGCCGCGTGCAGTCCGAGCGCGTGCGGTATCCAGAGCGGGTGCGCTTGGGGTGCCGGCACTTTGCGCACATGGTCGATGCGGCGCACGGTCCCGAGTCCGTCCAGTGTTTCTCCTGCGATGAACCGGCTGAAGTCACGATTCGATCTGTACGAAGTGACTTCGTCGCGAACTGCCTCCGCAACGCCGGGCCGTTCGCCGGCCTCTTCCAACAGATCCCTGAAACCGCTCATGGCGATCGCTTCGATAGCGAAGCTGGTCAGTTGAGTGAGCAGAACCTGCTGCTCCAGACATTGGTTGGCGATTCTCAGGGAAATCGCCTCATTCCGCACTGCCTCTACGTACCGCCCCTCGCGGGCCATCAGTTCGCTCTCCCAGCGGATCATGATGGCTGCCTGGCGCATGCTGGTCAGCCTCGGGATGAGTTGGTTGTTCTCCGGTGCGACATCGATGCGCGCGTGTGGTTTGGCCGCGGCGGTGTGGATGACTCTCAATATCTCGTGTTTGGCGGTGATGAGCGCGCGAAGCTCCTCCGTGCTTTCCACCCTCGGGCTGCCGCCGCGGTGCTCGCTCGCCGGCCGTGGGCGTTTCGTTTCGGGCGGCTCGACCTCCCGCAGTGCGGTGAGCTTGTCGTACAGCGGGACGGCGTCATCCGCCGCCGAGATCGCCGGCAGCGGGTTCTCCGATTCGGACAGCGGGATCCCCGCCGCGCGCGCCGCGGCGCGTTCAGCCTTGAGATCGTAGGTACGCAACCACCGACCGGCAAACAGAACCACCGCTACAAGGATCACGATGACCGTCAGGAGGATAAGCCGCCGCTTGTTCACAATGCTCTCCCAAAGCGCATCGATTGGTGGCTTTCACTCCAGCCACTTTGCATTCTCCATTCTTCATTCTTCATTTTGCATTCGCCGCCTCACCCTCCCGCCGCCACCTTGTCCACGTCCGCAGCCGCCTTCTTCAGCGCGTCCTCCGGCGTCGCCTGTCCCAGCAGCGCCGACTGTACGGCGTCACACACTTTCACGCTCATCTGCTCCCATTTCGGGTGGGTAGGCACGTATCTGCCCTTGGGCAGCGCTTTCATGAAGAACGCGCGGTTCTTGTCGGCGGTCATCTTCGGGTCGGCGGCTACAGTGGATTTCTCCGGCAGCATCCCGGACGCCGCATCCCACGCGAGGCGGTTCGCATCCTTGTACCAGAACGCGAGGAACTTGTGCGCCAGGTCCTTGTTGGGCGATTTATCGAAGGCCACCATCACATCGGTCACTGCTGGGAAGACGGGGCCGGTTTTGCCGGGGATTTCGGTTATACCGTACTTCAGATCGGGGACGTCCTTGCGGAGCATTCCGGCGAAAAACGGGCCGGTGATGACCATGGCGATCTTGCGCGCCTTGAACAAGTCTTGCAGGCCCTCGCGGGTGTATCCGGTCGGTGAAGGCTCGGAGAGGCCGTTCTTGACGAGGCTCGTCTCGAACGCCAGCGCCTCCTCACCGGCCGGCGAGGCCAGGGCGCACTTGCCGTCCTTGCCGAGGATTTCGCCGCCCGCCCCCCAGAGGAAATAGTAGTAATAGAGGTCGGTTTCGACTTCCTTGCCCTGGATGCCGATGCCGTTCACGCCGGGATTCGCGGCCTGTACCTTGCGGCAGGCGGTCTCGAGTTCGGCCCAGGTCTTCGGCGGCTTCACGCCCGCCTTAGCCAGCATATCCGCGTTGTAGTAAAGCCCTCGCACGCTCGCCGCGCACGGCAGGCCCACCAGTTTGCCGTTCACGCGGCCCGTATCCAATACGGACGGGATGAAATCCTCGAGCGCGATGCCGGTGACGTCCGGATCGGAGAGGTCGGCCAGGAGGCCGGCGTCGGCGTACTCGTTCATCCATCGGGTGCCCACGATGGCGATGTCCGGCGACTGGTTACCGCTGATGAGCGTTTGCAGTTTCTGGTGGCCGTCGTTCCAGGCGACGATGTCGATCTGGACCTGCCCGTCCTTGCTCTGCCTGTTAAAATCATCAACGATGCGCTTCTGGACGGCGGATGACGCGCTGTCATAGTCCATCGAGAGGAATTTGATGGTCCTGCCGCCCGGCGCGGTGGGCGATTGTTTGACGCCGCATCCGGCCAGAAGGGTGGCGGCCAGGGCCGCGGTGAGAAGTGCCGGCAGTCGCAACATGTTGGAACACCTCGCTTCGGGGATTATGCCTATATGTTAGCGCGTGGCGCGACGCGGCGAGGGGGCGAGGGGGCGACACGGAGAGGGGGTGAAGCGGAGACACGGAGAGGTCCCCCGCCCCCTCGCCCCTACCCTTTCATCAACTCGCTGACGGGTACCACCCGCAGGCCGCGGGCGTCAAGCCCTTCGAGAATCGCGGGCAGGGCGTCGGCGGTTGCCTGGGAGCCGACGTGCAGCAGGACCACGTCACCGGGTTGCACGCGGCCCAGCACGCGCTTCGAGATCTCGTCGCTCGTGATGCCCTTTTTCACGCTGTCCCAACTGTCCAGCGCCCAGCAGACCGTGTGGAAGCCGTCGGCGGCCACTTCGTTGCGCACGCGGTTGTCCCGGTCGCCGAACGGCGGACGGAAGAGCGTGGGGGTCTGGCCGGAGATCTCGCGGATCAGATCATTTGTGCGGGTCAACTGGCTGTCGATCTGCGCGTCGGTCAGTTCCGTGAACTTGGGGTGGCTCCAGGAATGGTTGCCGAGTTCCATGCCGTCATCCGCGATGCGCTTCACGCTGTGGGGATACCGCTGGGCGAAGCGGCCGGCCACGAAAAAGGTCGCCTTGTACCCGTGGTGGTCGAGCGTTGTGAGGATCTTGGGGAGCGGTTTGTCGTCGTAGCATCCGTCGAAGGAGAGCGCCACCTCCCCGGCGGCCCCGGGGTTCCGCTCGAATTCACCCTTCGTCACACGGGGCATGCGGATAGCGCGGCGCTCCGTCTTCGGCGGTTCGATTGCCGGGGGCGCGTCCGGGGTCAATTTCACGGATGGTTCGACGATTTCGCGGCGAGGCTCGGGAACATCCGCGGAGCCCGCCGGGCCTTCGACGCCGTTCGTGGGCCTGGCGTCCGGTTCAGGGGCGGGTTCCGCGGGCTTTGGCGGTTTCTCCGTTACAATGACCTTCGGCTCCGGCGGCCTCGCGGCCGGTTCTTCCGCCACGCGCTCGGGCCGCGCCGGCCGCGCAACGATCGGAGCGCCGGATGGCGCCCGCGGCGCCGTCGCCTTGGGGGCGCATGCGTAATAGACCAGTCCGGAGATTCCGGCCAGGACAAGGAGCAGCCCCATCGGGTTGCGTCGGGCGGGTGGTGCGTTCCATCGTTCCGGTCTCTTCTTCGTTGCTGCTTTCCGCCGTGTCGCCATTCCGCCCCCTAAATGAGGATTTGGGGTTTAGGGGTCTGGCGCCGGGGGCCGGAGTCCCGACTCATTTCATTCTCAGCCAAGCGAAGGATCTCAACCCATCGTCGAGATTCTTCGCTTCGCTCAGAATGACAATCCTGCGTCCCGCCGCCCTGAAGCCTAACCCGCTGCCCCTAGCCCCGTAGCTTCGCCTGCAGTACCGCCACACCTTTGGCGATCTGCGGATCGTCCATCAGTTTGCGCGTTTGCTGTACCTTCGCAAAATCCTTGTCCGTCACGTTCACAAAAACGTCCGGCGCGATGCCCTTCTTGTTGATGTCCACCATCGCCGGCGTATAGTAACGGTGCGTGGTGATCAGCACCGCGCTGTTGTCTGTGGCGATCGGGTTGATCGTCTGGACCAGGCCTTTGCCCCAGGTGGTCGAGCCGACCAGCGTTCCCGACTTCGTATCCTTGATGGCGCCTGAGACGATCTCGCTGGCGCTTGCGCTGTACTTGTTGATCAGGATGACGACCGGGATGTGGCCTACCGAGCGCTTCACACGGATCGCATCCATGCTTTCGGGTTTTCCGCCTCGCTCCTTTATCCATACAATCGGGCCGCTGTGCACGAATCGGCTGGAAATGGCGACTGCCTGCTCCAACAGGCCGCCCGGGTTCCATCGGAGGTCAAAGATCAGCCCGCGGACCTTCTTGGCCTGCAGTTTACCCAGCGCCTCCCCCACGCGGCGGTCGCTCTGGTCGTTGAACGACGACAGCGACATGTAGCCGATGTTCCCGGGCAGAACCTGAGTCACAACGTTGTCAAACTCAACGATATCCCGGACGACATGGAACACGAGAGGGTGCTTGACGCCTTTCCTCTCGACGGTCAGGGCCACCGCGGTGCCACGTTCTCCACGGATCAGCTTCACCGCGTCGTCGACCTTCGAGGACGTGATCACCGTGTTGTCGACTTTCACGATGTGGTCGCCCGGCTTCAGGCCCGCTTTACGGGCGGGGCTTCCTTCGATGGTATCGACCACGATCACCTGGCTGGCGCGAGCGTCCAGGCGCGCACCGATGCCGCTGAATTCGCCGTGGTTCTCGTCCATCATGTCACGGTATTCACCCGGGGTGAGGAACCGCGTGTAGCGATCTCCGAGGCTTCCCAGCATACCGCGGATCGCCGCGTAGGTGAGAAGCTGGTCGGTGGTGTATTCGGTGCTTTTCGGAAGCGAACCGTAATAGCGCTGGTGGATCGTGTCGAGGGCTTCCTGATACGTATCGACCGGCGGCATGTCCTCATCGGGCGCGGTATCGCGGAGGGCGGACGAGGTCGGCAGGGTGTCCGGGAGCAGTCCGACGCTTGCCACACGCAACGCGACACGCGGCTCCCGTCCGCCCAGACCGACCCGGAACCCGCCATAGGAGGCAACCGCCAGTGCGGCCGCCAACACGCCAACGCTGCTTATTCTACGAAACGTCATTCAACTTCCTTTGGAGAAAAGGCATTTGCCCTCAAGCCACGAACTAACGGAAGGCCTTCATCGCCGCCGCCGGCTGATCCGCGGCGCTTGCCACTGCTACGCCGGGCGTGACGCCCCGAGCCTGGAATGACTGGCCGTTGGATGTGAATATCTTTCCGGTGGTCATCAGGAGCGACGAGCCGTCGTGCAGCACAACGACGCTGTGCTCCATGCCGTCGCCGAACGTCCTGGTACCCACCAGGGTTGCGCGTCCATTCGCCGCGAGGGACCCTGCGAGGAACTCGGCGGCGCCCAGCGTGCTGCGGTCCACCATCACGACCAGCGGCCCGGTCCAGGCGTTCGACGTCTTGTGCGCCACTAGCGCGGCCTTTCCAGTCTTGGCGCCCACCTTGCGGCTGACGCTTCCGAGGTCGCCGTCCGTGAACCGGGAGGCTACCTGGGCGGCCCGCTCCAGCGATCCGCCAACGCAGCCACGGAGGTCAAGCACGATGCGTCTGGCGCCTGATTCCGTTGCGCGCTCCAATGCGGAATCCAGTTGCGGTCCCACGGATTTGGTGAGTCCCGAAATCCTTACCTCCGCCACGTCGGCGTCGCGGGAGACGACCTCCACGGGGGGGATCTTCGTCGAGGCGGCCGCCACGTCCACGACTTCCAGCGACTTGCCGCCGCCACCCATGAGCGTGAGCCGCACGGACTCTCCGTCGCGGGACAGGCGCTGCATGATGTCGCGCGTGGTGAAAATGACGGCGTCATCGGTCTGGGGTAGCGTGGGCGCCGGCAGGGCCGACCTATCGGACCGCTTGATGACCGGCAAATTCAGATGCGGGCCGTAGACCCACTGGCTGCCGATCATCACGATCGCGTCGCCGACGTGCAGACCCGCCCTGGCCGCAGGACCGCCGGGCAGCACGTTCGCGATGACGACACGGCGGCGCTCGCCCTGTTTGACGTGGGTTGCCTCGATGTTTACAACCGCGCCGATCCCGTGGAACAGCCCATCCTCCGCGTCGAGGATATCCCGCGTTTCAGCGGGGTCCAGGAACCGGCTGTTCGGATCGTCCAGTTCGTCCATCATCTGGCGCAGGGCGCCATAGGTGAGGCTCTTCTCGTCCTGGACCTTGTCCACATACGAGTCTTCGAGGCTGTCCAGGACGGCCGCGAAAGTCTGGGAAGGCGAGTGGCTCATTTCGCGCCCGGTGAGGCTGGCGAGCCATAGGGATCGGCCGGTCCGGTGGCCGCCGCTGTATTTGCGCGCGTAGACGCCCATGGCGAACGAAGCCACGGCCACCAGTGCGCACACCAGGAACAAGTTTCTGTAATGTCTCTGCATGATTTCTAATTATACCACTTCGGGCGCTTGCGTCACCCGAGTCTTCAGGCGGATTATCTTGTCCCGCTCGTCGGCGCGCCGCTACCGTGAACCATGATGTCACGCTGGATCACCATAGCGGCCCTGGCCGCGCTGCACTGCCGCGCGTTTGCCGGCGGGCCCTCTTCGAGCGCCGATTTTGCCACGAAAGTCCTTGCCTATAGCGGGGTTAACGGCGTTTCAGGCTATACGTCACACCCTGAATATGCCATCGGCCCTCCGAGCACATCCGCTTCGCCCATCGTTCCGGACAATTCGTCCGTGTTCTCCTTCGGCTGGGGCGGCTTTATCACCCTCGGTTTCGACAAGCCAATCACCAACGACCCACGCCATCCAGGCGGTTACGATTTCATCGTCTTCGGAAACGCTTTCTACGCCGGCGGCGACCCCGCGGCGCCGTATCGCGAACCGGGCTACGTTGAAGTGGGCGTCGATCCCACCGGCCTGCACCAATACAACGTCGGCGTCAAATGGTACTGGCTCAAGGGCTCGCCCGCACCGGCGTCCGTTTCCGGGTTTCCGATTGCGCCCCCAGGTTGGACGGATACCGTCATCGGCTACGCCGACTGTACTCCCACAGACGGCAGTGGCGATCCGCTTGTTCCCTCCGACCCGTATGCGGCGTCGATTACACCGGGCTCGGCCGGCGGCGACGCGTTCAACCTTGACTGGGCGGTCGATGCCAACAACCTTCTCGCCCACCTGGATTACGCGGATTTCGTGCGGGTTACCTGCGCCGTGAACGCGCTGACCAACCTCGGTAATCCATACTCAACGGAAGTCGATGCCGTTTCGCTCGTGCGCCCCCGCGTTCCGGGTGACGTGGACTACGACAACACCGTCACGATATCCGACGCGTGCCTCGCGCTGCGGGCCGCGCTTTCCGTCGATAGCCTCGACATCGAGCAGCAGCGCCGCGCAGATGTCACGGGACATGATGGCCCGCCAACCGTCGCCGACGCTGCGGCCATCCTCCAGACAGCCGCCGGCATGCGCTAGGGGCTCGCGGCGCCGCCGGTGTCCGATACCACAGCCTCGTGCAGGCGTCCGAGCCTTCGCAGTTGCGGCCAGATCGCGGCGACCCCTAGAACGACCACGATCGTGCCCACGCCTCCCGCCACGACCGAGATCTGGGGAGTGAGATACTGCGCCACGAGGCCGGACTCGAAGCCGCCCAGTTGGTTTGAAGTGCCGATGAACAGCCCGTTCACCGCGGCGACGCGCCCTCGCAGTTCGTCGGGCGTTCGCAACTGCACCAGCGTCTGCCGGATCACCACGCTCACGTTGTCGAACACGCCGGTGAGAAACAGCATGCCCAGGGAGAGCAGGAACGAGCGGGAAAGGCCGAACACGATGGTCGCCGCCCCGAACCCGGAAACCGCCCAGAGGAGCGTCGTTCCGGCGCGCTGCATGGGCCGGGCGTGCGCCAGGTAGATAGCCATGCAGAACGCCCCGGCCGACGGGGCCGCCTGCAGCCAGCCCAGACCGCCGGGACCGACTTTGAGGATGTCCTTGGCATATACCGGCAGCAGCACCGTGGCCCCGCCCAGCAGCACAGCGAACATATCCATCGTGATCGCGGCGAGGATAATCTTCGTCCGATACACGAAGCCGGCGCCTGCTATCACGGACCGCAACGTTACCGGCTCCGTCGGCCGCTTGATGCTGCGAACGCGGATCATCGAGACCACCGCCGCGAAGGCGAGCGATGTCAGAGCCGCGGCGGCGAATACGGGGGCGGCGCCATGGAGGACCGCCAGCATCACACCGCCCATCGCGGGGCCGGCGACGGACGCGACCTGCATGCACGTGCTGTTCCACGTCACCGCGTTGGAGAAGACCTCCGCCGGGACGATCTGCGGCATCAGCGCGGCGCGGGACGGATTTCGGACCGCCATCGCGCAGCCCGCGAGAAACAGCAGGGCATAGGTGCCGATCACGGGCCCGTGCATGACGCTCAGCGCGGCGAGGCCCAACGAACACAGCGCCGTCGCGATCTGGGACGCAATCAGCACGATGCGCCGGTCCAGGCGATCCGCCAGATGGCCGGCGGGAAACGTCAGAAGGATGACAGGGAGGATCTGCACGAGCCCAACATATCCCAGGGCCAATTTGGAGTGGGTGCGCTCGTACAACTCCCAGCCCACGGCCACGCTCTGAGCCTGCGCCCCGAGTATACCCAGAACGTTTCCGAGGGCGTACAGCTGGTACTCCCGCAGGCGCAGGGCGGCGTATGGGTCGTGTGCTTCGTTCGGCAAGGAATCCATCCTGTCGGGGCGGGAGCGATAGAACGGGGCCTGCGAGCGTGGCCATCGCAGCTCTTTTGCCGCCGCCGCCGCAAAAATCTGCCATTTTGCCCCGTACGGTATTATAATCGGTTACGCGGGACCTTACTGTCGGAGGGCGTCCATCGCCCGCTGCGCCAGCGTGGAAACACCGGATACTCGCGGCGCGTGTGACGGTGGGTCTCAGCAACACCATTGTCCGGATGTGTATGGAGGATACGATGATGCGGATAACCCACGCCCTCGCCCTGTTTGCGGCAGTGTCTGCGTTGACGACCGTTTCGGCGAACGCTCAGTCGCCGTCCCTCTCCGACCAGATCACCGTCAAAGGCGGCATCTTCACCCCCGCCAAGGGTCCCGTTAAGGACGTTGACAAGAACTGGTGGATTGGCGGAGCCGAATACGCCTTCGGCAACCCCGACGCCCAGGCCGTGAACAGCCTGGAAGTGTTGTACAGCAGCAAGAGCGGCACCGTCACCCCGTCCGGTTCTGCCGGCATCGAAAGCAAGTACAAAGTGCTCTCGTTCGCGCTGAACCACAAGATTCGACGGGTTGCGAAGGACACCGTACCGCTCGGCAACATCCTGTTCTACGGGGGCGGCATCGGCCTTGACTACGTTGACGTGAAGATAGCGGACCCCAACACGGGCGGCGAAGGCAACATCAGCAAGAAGAAGACCGTTGGCGGCGCCAACCTCTTCATCGGCTATGATATCGCGGCCAATTTCCAGATCGAAGCCAAGTACCAGTTCGCGTTGGGGAAGGTGGCGGACCGCGACGTCAGCGGCCCCCAGTTCCTTCTCGGCTTCAAGTTCTAAGCCCCCGAAGCGGCATCCTGCATTCGGCACGCGGCATCCAGGCTCCGGCCCGGATGCCGCATGCCATTTTTTGTACCGCCGACCCCGTGACGCGACCCGCCCAGGCTAAGCCCTCAGCCCCTGTCACTCGGCCCATCCCTCCCGCTAAACGCGGTCCGACCATGTGGAATAACAATTCAAGGCTGCCCGTTTGCAGCCGATGTGGCGGCCACGGAGGTCTGGGTCATGCGGGTGCTGAACATAGGGCTGGGTGCGCGGACGGCGCAATCGAACGCAACCGGCCATGCGGCGGAGTGGACGCGTGAGATCTCGCGCCTCGTAGGGGAATACGTGTCAGTCACCGAGGGGGACGGTGAGGATGCAACGCCGGTCCGGTTGGCGGATAACGCAACGGCGTATACTTTACGCTGCCATCCTCTGGCCTATCCGTTTGCGGCGGCCGCGTTCGCGGAGCGCCTGCATCGCCGGGAGCCGTTCGACCTCTGCACCGCGGAAGACCCGGTCCGGTCCGGCCTGGCCGGCGCCCTGTTTTCCCGGCGAACCGGGGTACCGCTGAACGTGGAAAACCCAGCCTTCCACGTCCATGACCCGGCAGGGCCGCATGCGCGCGCTTGCCAACCCATTTACTACCGGATTGGGCTCCGGGTACTCAGACAGGCGGACAGCATCCGCAATTACAGTCCCGACCAGGATGCGGCGCTCATTCAATTGGGCATTCCGCGCGATCGCATCGACTGCATTCCGCACCCTTTCCCGGAAGTCGCTGCGACTGACCGCGCTGCCTGCCGTAAACGACTCAACCTCGGCGCGAACGACCGGATGGTCCTCCGCGCCGGCCGCATGGTACCGTACGAGAACGTCGGCGCGTTGCTGGGTGCTTTCGCCATAATGCGGCGAAACTGCGCGGCGCGCCTGTTCCTGGTGGGTGACGGCCCGTGCCGCCGCGGGTGGGAGGCGCGCGCCCGCGATCTTGGATTAGCCGACGCCGTCACGTGGGCCGGAGCCGTGCCGGAGGGCGACATGCCCGGCTACTACGCCGCCGCGGATGTATTCGTGGCGCCGGCCATCCAGGAGACCGGCCCGCGGACCGTACTTGAAGCGCTCGCCGCCAATTGCCCCGTCATCGTCACGCCCCGGATGGGCGTCGTCCGCTACGGAATATGCGAGCATGAGCGCACCGCCTTTGTGGTTCCGCACGACGACGTGTCCGCCATGGCTTCCGCCATGCGGCAGATGTTGGAGGATACGGAGCAGGCGCGCGCGATGGCCGCTTTGGGTCGGGAACGCGCGCTCGACCGGTGCGCCCTCGGCCGGGTCGCCAGGGAGGTTGCCAGCGTGTTCCGGGAGACCGTCCAGCGCGTCGATTTGGAGGCGTCCGTCCGCGGTGTCGATTCCGCTCTCGTATCCGCCGGCCGAACGCCGGAATTGAGGCTTGAGGTCTGAGGGAGACTGGGCCTAGATTAGCCCAACCTAGCCCGCCCTCGTAGCACGCTTCCATCACCGCCCCGTGGATCCGTCGTGGTCACCGGGTCGCCGCCCACGTAGCCGTAGAGGTTGATGCCGCCGGCGTATCCGATGGGATCACGGGTTACGAACCGGCCCGCGGCTGGGTCGTAGTAGCGGTGCGTCATCAGCACGAGGCCCGTCCCGGCGTCTGTGTAGGCGCCCCACTGACCCTGGTAGCCGAAAACCTCGCTGGTGGCCGAACCGCTCACTCGCCTTGATCCAACTGCTGTATTCCCAATTTTCCGCCCACACGCCGGAATACAGAGAGGCGAACGCTACTCTATATCATCAAGCGGGCGGAGCGCTAGTTTGGTCTTCCAGAACGTATAAGCTGAGTTGATCTCGTCTTCAGACAGTGAGAAGCCGGGCAATCTCCTCGCCATTTCCAACCAAGCTAAGATAGCGACAACTTGTCGCCTGTCGAACAGCTCGAGCCTCTCCAACGTCCTGCTTTGTATTGAAGGATCGTCACCCCAAGGCTGTATGCTCCAGAGCACCTCGTCGCCCCCTGCGTTATCGACCGGGTCCGGTGTGTGGTAGGTCACCAAGTCCTTGAGTATCCAAGGTAGAGTGAATTGGTACTCATCATCCGACATGTCCCAAATATGGAAGCGCATTTCAGCCAAGTAGTCGTGATTGTGCACATGCTGTTCGAGACTCTTGTGCGAGGGTGCTACGATATCAAATGCACTGTCCAGAATTTGCCAGACCTTTTCCCACCCGGGTGGAATGTCTTCAGACATTGATTACCCTTTCGATATGAAGGTACGAGTAAAAGCCCTTTCGGAAATAGCTCATTTAGTGCGCACCCTGAGGCGCCAGCACGCGCGCAGCTCCAGCTGCCGCGGCCTCCCATGCGGCGAGCGAGGCATCCGCAGCGCGCATCAACGCGCCGCCCCCAACTAGTATCAGCATCTTACCCGAGTCATCATGGATCGCCTCATTGGGGTCTGGCAGTTCCCACTTCTTAGCCACCCACTTCTGTGCCTCTTTACATGGTGCAGGAGGCTGTCCCTTACAACGTGCATAATAGGTGGCAAGATTCGCTATTAGCGCCGCACGCAGGCCGACTAGCTCCAGATAATGGGACCAAGGTTTGGTGATCCTTATCACACCGTTAACGCGGTATTCCTGCCCGCCGAAATAGTCGGCCTTTGGGTCGTATTTGGCATCCTTTGTTTCCAGCTTGGCGATCAGTCGATAGATCTTGGCCAGCAAGTCCCCACACTCACCGCTCGACAGTTATGACTGCGCCGCCAGTCCCCACGAATCGCTTCCGTTCACCGGGTCCCCGCCCACGTAGCCGTACAGGTTCACCCCGCCGTTATAGCCGATGGGATCACGCGTCAGCCAGCGGCCGGTGGCGGGATCGTAGTAGCGGTGGCCGCAGAGCACCAGGCCGGTTTCCTAGGGTCTTGTGGTAAACCGCCTGGATACTACAGAGGTTGAGACTCCCTTGGAACGGGCTTATGCTAGATTGGCATTTTATAGCCCTATGCACAAAATGCAGCCTCTTCAAGATTCATTCGATCGCATCCGGATTGGGCGGTGACGCCAGAGTTTGCTGGAGCGCGATGATGAGCTCTTTTTCAAGGGGTATTTCGTCCCCGTCAATCTGATCCAAGAGGTATACCTTGTCATCGGGATTATCTTGACGATAACCCAAAGCGTAACGAGAAATGTCATCCTCCGCTACGATAAGGTATAGGCCGTCTGGTTGAACGACGCTTCGTACCCGTGTACCGAAAAACCTCCATTGGCCGCAACGAAAGCCATTGGTCTCGCGAAGGAGAGCAGAATAGTCAGCAGGAATCGGGCGCGTAAAACGTGCAGAGAGCTCATCGAAGTCACTTTCAGAGGCCGGTCCGGCTATTCCCGTTGGAGGTAGTGCAAACCCAAGCTGGGACAGATCCGAACTCGGGGGCACGGGTGTTGTACTCCTGTCGATCGATTCTGCACGGATTTGTGACATGTCGACAAGAACAGATGCTGTACAGGTGATGGCCGCTCCCCTCAGTCGACTTGGTGACCTTGAGAACTCAAGTGAGGAGATTCGACCATTTGCCGCAACAACATCACATCGCAAAGGTGGAACGCCTGGTGATTTTACCTGCACGCGAGCAAATGCGACCTCACTTCGTTGATCAAAGAACAGAGGAAGATGCTCACGTGAGGTTCGCGTGAAGCCCATAATGACCATTCTATCCTTCGCGCTGCGACTCAAAGTGTCGATTAGGAGGACTTGGGACTCCAGAATGGAGCCAGCCGTGCCCATCGACGATCTTGCGGCATTCAGGACGCTCGTTTCATAATCTCTCAACGATGCGCTGCCGAACCGTACCTTCCGCCAAAGTCGGTCAACAAATTCATTCAGCATGGATTACTGGCTCTGATCATCGGTTTGCCACATTTTCAGCACCACCCCACCCTGCTCCAGCCGCACTCCCGTATATCAGGCGCGGTACTCTATCGATCTGCTGCAGGATTGGATGCCATTTGCTTCCCAGCTCACGGCAACCCTTCGGGTACCTATACGCGTCGTGTAGGAAGTGCCTAGCAGGTGTTACGAAGTTGCCGTTCAGTTTTGATCTCCCGAGGCCCTTTACGCATCGTGGTGCCCGCGCTAGAATCTTCTTCACAATGCGATTCGGTACCCAATGTGAGAACTCCTTACACGCCTGCTTGGCGCCGGCCGCTTTGAGCCCACCCGCTACCCCAAAGGCAGCCGAGTGAACGAAGCCTGTGGCCTCGCCTCCTCGGTACCACCCGGAGTCGGTGTTCACAGCCTCGTTCGCGTCCCCAACACCCAGCACCTCCCCAACGTACTTTCTAGCGATCTTTGTACCGCCCAGGGTCAACGTGTCGCCCCAACCTGCGATGAAATTGGCAGCGTTGTCCAGCCCATCTAGCCCGCTTGGGTCGCTCCAGTTCACCGGGTTCCCGCCCACGTAGCCATACAGGTTGATACCGCCGGCGTAACCGATAGGGTCCCGCGTCAGCCACCGACCCGTAGCGGGATCGTAGTAGCGGTGACCGCAGAGGATGTAGCCCGTTTCCTGGTCGGTGTAGTAGTTCGTGTAAGCGCCCCACTGAGCCTGGTAGCTACCCGATCACTGGGCCGGCGTGCCTACGGTGTGAAACAAGCGACCAAACAGGCTGTATACTTGCCCTCAGGCATCTGATGACAATCATAAGCAGGGTAGTGCAGCCAACCAGTCAATGCCGATGACGGAACATACTGACCGCAAGCACTCTACGTTCCACTCAAGCACAGCGTGCCAATCTTCGAAGCACGGGCTTACGACGAAGCCCACTTTGTCTTCAAACTCATCCACCGTCATCCTTGCTCCAATGAATGACCGAATATTATCGACCAGTTCAGATAGCCGCATTCTGGAACTGCCCTTTAAGTCCCCTTCCGTAAATAGCCAAACTGGATCGATTCTGAGTAAGGAGCACAGCTTGGATACTTCGGCGAGAGAAAGGCAAGTCTCCAGTTCATCGTCGAAAGTCTCCAGATCGTAATACGATGGCACACTAATCCCAAGTGCGGCTGCGACTTCCCTTTCGGTCTTGCCCGACAGCTCACGAGCTAGTTTTAGCTTACTTCCGAGGGAGCCCATTTATACCTCCAAGTGCCGTCAGATCCGTCGGCATATGCGTTGCGCTTTGCCTCGGGCAACCGCGGGTCACCGCATGAGGCACCCTGATCTGCGACCCCCATATGTCAGTCCGCTAGGTAGAGCATTCTGACACGTATTCAACGGGCGTCACGCCTTAGTATTTGGTCGTTTTCCGCCAGCCTTGTAGTATGTTTCTGGGAACCAAATACAACTGAGATCGAACGTTGAACCAAACGTAGCGATGATTTCGGTAACCACTGCCCTAAAGACAGGGACTCGCGGCTTGGGCCAAGGGTCATCGGCAGATTGGTCATTTTTGGGAGGCCGTTTCTGGTTAGGCCACGGCTTCTTCGCGTTCGGCGGATATCTCCCTCCCTTATCGCAGTCGTAGTGATCCCAGTGGCCGTTGTCTTCCGGGTGCGGATACCATTTGGCACGTGATTTGGGATTCTGGCAATAATCTCCTCGTGAATCTGAACCCGTTGGCCAATTGCGATTCCAGCCCGGCGGACGCCTGCCCGGCTTCGGAAGATACGGATCCAGTCCGCTCGGATCGATCCCGTTCACAGGGTCGCCGCCGACGTAGCCGTACAGGTTGATCCCGCCGTGGTAGCCGATGGGGTCCCGGGTCAGCCACCGGCCCGTAGCGGGATCGTAGTAGGGGTGGCCGCAAAGGATGTAGCCCGTCTCGCTGTCCGTGTTCGTCGCCGTTACCGTGCCCGCCCATGGGAGCTGCCCAAATCGGTCGGGACCTTCGTTACCTCATGCGAAAGAACCTCGGCAAAATGACTGCAATCCCGATCATATATATAACCCACGTGGCGCCTGATGATGCGAGCGTCGAACGTGGTGTGCGCTGGCACGCGAGCAACGCCGTCGCCGCCATCGCCCATACAATGGCGAATCCGTAATAGAACGGGCGCGAAACGATGAACCGCCGGTCGGATTGGGGTGTTTCTACCTGAGAGCTCTCACGCCGATTGGAGAGGACATATGCGCGCATAACGTAGACGTCCCAGACCGCCACGATCAAGAGCACTATTGGAAGGACTACTGCGCCCGACACACCAGCGGTGATCGCGACACTAAACCCCAGCATGGCCACCAGCCCGCCCACAATCCACAACTTTACTGCATCAGATCTCAGCATCAGCTACGCCTTACCCTCGATTGGCCGAGCACTTCGCCAACTAGCCAAAGTGCTTGCGCCAGATCAGCTTCCCCCAGTTAACCAGTTGACCCGCAGTTTCAGTGATGTCCAACTGAAGGCTAAAACTCTTTCCTTGGTTGGCGACAGCACCAATGCAGCCATATTTCGGACTAATGCCGTACTCCATTTCCCTATATGGGAGTTCCATATAGGTCCATGGTTCGAAAAAGTTGATATAGCTCGGATATACTACTCCCCTCGCATTCACCCCGTCCGGCCAAGAGACGCACGCTGAACCGCCATGTGCGCCAGCGAGCGCTGCGTACGCGTAATTGGACCTCGATACTCCAGTTCTGAGGGGAGATTTGGGATCTGCCCAACCGTTGAAGGTCGGGCCGGCCGAAGCCCCAAGCCCGTACCCGCTGTTGCCGTTCACGCTGAGACGCAGACCGATGTGCGTGCCCCCGCACTGAGTATGGTCCGTGACGACTCCACAGTCGGCTCCGAGACCGAAAATGGCCGCGAAAGCGTTCACGCTTACCCCAACATAGCTGCCTTCGAATCCGCTCGGGTCCGCCCCGTTCACCGGGTCGCCGCCAACGTACCCGTACAGGTTGATGCCGCCGTTGTAGCCGATGGGATCGCGGGTAAGCCAGCGGGCGGTTGCGGGGTCGTAGTAGCGATGGCCTTGCAGGCGTTCGTGGTTACAGCGACTTCGCTCCGTTTTTCAGGAGTCGCAATCCGTTTGGGCCTTGCGACCTTCTTCGCCCGGACGTGCCCGCACAACCATATACAGGTGAAGCACCAAACCCAGGAGCGCTCCGCTGAACATGTTCGGGACGAAGGTATGCATTACTATCCACCAAACCTGGTCGGCGGTCGTTCCTGGTGGTTGCCCGGCCAACGTGCCCGCCCTAAGGACTCGCCATGCCGAGACCGCGAGGCCGGACACGACGGCGCCACCAGTTGCCAACGCGACCGCCCGCGCGAATGACCATAGGGTTGATCGCGCGTGCAGAATGGCTAGTTCGCCGCACGACACGATGATGGCGCCTGCCAAGCCTGCTACGGCACAGCCAGTGATCGCAACAGGATACGGGCTTTCACCGGGCTCTGAAGCAACGCAAAACCATCCCCAGAAGAGCCAACCCAGGGGTATACCCATCAAAGCGCCCCATAGGGCCCCGAGCAGACCACGTCCGAGGACCCAGGCAGCCATACGCCAGAAAATGGGTGGGAGGACGGGCCAATCAAATAGCTCGCGCGTCAACCCATCAGGAAGCACTCTTTTGAATAACATACGTGCTACTGTCCTTCCGGACCTTCCGCGGCGCCATTGAACTGGTTGAACAGCGATTTGGGCGTCTCAACGCTTTGCGTATTCCTTGAGAACCCGGGCATAATGGAACTCAGTTTGTCGCGCGCCCAGTCAGCGCAATTGTATTCCTGCGCATCATACAAGGGATGCGGCCCTATAAAAGCCCCCCGAAGCTTCTTCACATCTCCCCTGGTGATGGAAACCGGATTCGATACCTTTCCGGTAGGCTTCTTATGCGTTTCCACAACGGCTCCCGGCCCTGTTGACTGCGAACTGCACATGTCCGCCGGCTTTTGAGGGTAGAATCCCCAGTAGCACGAGTGCAGCATGCCCTTGTCATCGTGCCACTCGACCTCTATGGTGACGTGGCTACCGGTCAAGCCGGCCGGCCCCCCTTCAGACTGGATAAGGCGCACCTTTTCTAGCCCCCAGGGATCACTCCCGTTCACCGGGTCGCCGCTCACATACCCGTATAGGTTGATACCGCCCTGGTAGCCGATGGGATCGCGGGAACTGGACGATGGAGGTTAGAAGATGGATGTTGGACGATCCAAAGACCGACAGCCAACCTCCGCCACTATACCTAACCGTAGCCGTCAAAGCCCACTCCTGTGGCGATACCGTTCGCCCGATTGTAGTTCGCATAGGCGCCTGTCGGATCGAACCCGCAGAACGCTTTGCCGCGGTTTGGCGTCATTACCGACGAGAGGAACCGAGAACGAGCTACGGATTCTCCTCGTACGACCGGTTGAGTTCGTTTGATAGGGTGAGCTCTTCGGCGATCATCTCTTCCGGAACCGGTATGTTCAGATAGTCATAGTCATCGTGGGTGCCGATACCAAACCGCACGCGTTCTCGCGCGGCGTTGAGGCACTCAGCAGTCAGTTGCTCACCAAACACCCGCACAGCCTCCGGCGTCGAAATGATCTTGAAATATACAAACTCACGAAAACCCGATTGGCAGGCCGGCCCATCCTGCCAATCGGTGGCAAGCCATGTGTGGACGATGATGAAAGAACCACCCAGGTCGGGCTCACGTGCTTCCACGCAAACTTTCAGCCAAAAGTTGTCAACGAAAGCCGACAACGCCTGGTCCAGGAGGGGCACACCGGATTCCGTGAAAGGCTGCTCCGGCAACCCTCCCGGTGGGATCTCGCGCACTCGAGCAAACGCTCTGGCTAACCGGTAAACTGTCCTGTCCAGGAGCTCCCAGTTAGCCACAGTGTAACGGCGCTCATACCGGTCAGTGCCAGATTGAAAGGCGATATTGTACTCAAATTCCGCCGTCTCCGGCGATGCGGGGACTGGCGCCACCTCCAGGTATACGTCGCCATGTATCTCCTCGCCGTCACGCCAGTGCAGAATAGCCATCGGATTGCTTCCCTCCAAACCGTTTTCGAGCCGCAGTTCAGTCAGACACGAGTTCAGCGCCTACCTGCCAGCGGCCCGACGCTGGGCTGCGATCTCGTCTGCCTTTTCCCTCGCAATTCTGTTCAGCTCTTTCCAACCGTGATTGGGATTGTTCCCCTTGTCGCAGCCCTTGAACTTTGCCTTGGCGCTCTCAATAGCCCGCTTGATTCGCTCTCTCAGCCCGGGATCGTTAGGTGGGAGACCGGCTCCACTTAGAGCATTCGAAATCGCCTTATGAGCCGCTGCATTCGCAGCCGTATTGTCACCTTGCCGCATCTTCTCCTTCGCCGCAGCCAGTGATCCGTGCGATGCTAAGGCCGCCGATGGAATTGTTGGATGGAAATGGTCCCATATCGCCAACCCACCACACACGATTACGCCAACCCCAGCTGTAATCACAACGGCCCCGTCACCAACGGGATCGGCAGGCCCTCCGCCGACAATCTCTTCAGCCACGGCAGCTCTCAAAAAGAACTGCCCGGCCTCGAGCGCGAGAGAAGCGCTATACCCGCTCGGGTCGCTCCCGTTCACCGGGTCGCCGCCCACGTAGCCGTACAGGTTGATGCCGCCGTTGTAGCCGATAGGATCGCGGGTCAGCCATCTGCCCGTTGCGGGATCGTAGTAACGGTGCGTCATCAGCACCAGGCCCGTGCCGGCGTCTGTGTAGGCGCCCCACTGACCCTGGTAGCCGAACGGTGCGGCGATGGTGTGGTTGCCTCCAGAAAAGGTCTCGTGCAGTTGGATCACCAACTCATCTGTACCGGATAACCGGGGAATTCCAATTCCTTCAGAGTCGACAGCTTTCGTAGGAACCGGCCTTCACAATCAACGAGAACCAGGCCGCTGCCTCCAGGCGCACCCTCATCGCTTTGAAGGATTGCCATCCGCGTCCCATCAGGTGCGTATGCTACCACCTCGAAGATGGCCAACCGTGCCGACATGAGGATTCGGCTTGTGTGACTGGCGAGATCGTAGCGTCGAATGCTCTTGCCCCCTTGGCGGAAAGGACCTTCAATCACGGTCAGAAATCTCCCATCGGGAGACCATGCTGGGCTCTCTCCACGGCCTAGTCTCTGGCGCTTCCTGCCGTCCGGCCGCACGATCCATACGTCGCTGTGATGCAGCGAATGCCCAGCGCTGTCCTTTCCCATCACCGTAAACGCAATGCTGTCCCCGAGCGGCGACCATGCCACGCTACAAAACCCGTTTGGAAAGTCACTACTGGTGGCAAGCACTTGCCGGGCCCGCGAGGTCAAGTCATATACAGTTAACCGCTCGTTGCTCGCGATAGCGACACGGCGGCCATCAGGCGACCAGGCAACCGATCCCAGGTGAATGTCATGCAAAGTGTCATCGTCCGGTTCAGGCAGATCAGTACCCCGCCCGAAGGCTTGCTTTGCCCCATTGTACGGGTAGACGGCGAAGCCAGCGGGGTCTACCGTCAGCACTCGCCGGCGGTCCGCCGACCAATGCACAGTTATCACGCTGCCGCCCCTTGAAAGCGCAGCTAACTTTCGATTCGGAAGCGCCGAGGCTTTGACACCGAAGACAACCGATGGATTCGTTCTCGTTCCGTAGAAGGGATCAACAACGAGAAGAATCGGAGTACGGGCCGATACCTGGCGAGCCTTTGAGTAGACATTACGTGCATCGGATGCCGCGGCCACTTGAGGTAGCACCCCCGGCGTAACGAACACACACAGGATGACCGTCACGGCGTACAGCCAGGGCCGATTCGCCGCCAACACCCAGCGTTCGTTCGACTCTGGCCGTTCTGGTGTCCGCGTCACGCAAGCTGTGCTGCCTGAAGTGCCTGACGAGCTACTTGGTATCATCTTTCGGCCTTCCCCATACCTGAACCCAAGGCAGAATGGAACCAATGCTACGGTACACATGCCTCTGGGGTTCGTGACCGCCTAGAGATGCCTCGTAGACGATATAGACAGTTGTGCAGTACGTCCTACCCTTCTTGCCTTTCCGTCTTCTAGCTTCGGTCCCCCCAAATATGCTGACGTGGCCGTGTCCGTCTGTTACCAAAACGTCCCCTGATTGCATCGTTCCATCGCTAATCTTGCCCTGTGACCAACGCTTATTGGTCTTGATGTAGTGCGAGATACTGCCAGAGCCAACGCTAGGATAACGGTTGTCATCTTCACCCACAACGTAGTGAGTAAACCTTCCACAGTCCGTAGTGTCTACTCGGGCGTTTGGGTCGCGTCGATAGTGATCGAGATTACTAATCGCGTCTCTGGCCCGGTTGAGACGTTCTGCTGCTGTCAGCCCGCTCGGGTCGCTCCCGTTCACCGGGTCCCCGCCCACGTAGCCGTACAGGTTGATGCCGCCGTTGTAGCCGATGGGATCGCGGGTTAGTCATCTGCCGGTGGCGGGGTCGTAGTAGCGGTGGCCTTGCAGGACCAGGCCGGTCTCGCTGTCCGTATAGCTGCCCCACGCGCCCTGGTACTGGAACGGGGAGGCGATGGTGGGGTTCCATCGACCGGAGACGCGATCAGACACCATCAACACTGAGCCTGAACAACGTCGGGATACCCTATCGTCCATGCGATAAGCTGATAATCCGACCATCCCATTTGGAGATTTTGGCCTCAGCGACCCCGCCCTTGACAATCACCCACCCGAGGCTAGTCTTCCCCACTGGGCCTCTGTACGGGAATGTACCGGTAACCGTCCAGATATCGCCGTGCAACCTGGCTCTGAATGGCTTCTCCCTGGCGATTCGGCCCGCTCCCAATAGCGGTATCCATACGGCCTCCGCAACCCGCTTGGCGGTCGCCGCGTCGGGCACGTAGCCTTCCGTTGGACCGTGCCAGCCCTGTGGTTGCCTGCCGTAGGCTGTTGTCAAAGGTATTAGGGCGCATGAGAACAGCACCATCACGCACACCCGCACTATTCGCGTCGATTTCATCGCGTCCCCCCCAAATCAGCTTGACCGAATCAACCGTCGTTATAAGAACTACTTTGGAGCGACCGTCCCTACCACGATTACGCGCCCTGGCCCCTTCTTCTTGGGATCCGGATCGTATCGCTTGATCTTTCCTTGCGGTGTACCCAGGAAACCGGGCCAGCCGTTCGTCGTGTTGTCTTGTTTGTCGGTAGGTGAAAAGTTTGCGTATTCACCAGGGTTCCATTTCGGGCAATTTCCGTGCGTATGGTAATCCGCAGCCGCCCTGTTCGGATTGGTATCCAACGCAGCTCCGCCATCGGTGCCCATCAATGGCACTGGAGCCGTGTAGGAATAGGAACCATCCCTATTCTTATAGATAAAACCTGCGTATTCCCGATCTTCTCTGATTGACTTCGGGTTAATGTCCCGTATCGCCTGCTTTCCACACGCGTTCAAAGATTTATACTTGTCGCCTGGCTTGAGTCCACTGGGGTCGCTTCTGTTCACCGGGTCTCCGCCCACGTACCCGTACAGATTGATGCCGCCGTTGTAGCCGATGGGATCGCGCGTTAGCCATCTGCCGGTGGCGGGATCGTAGTAGCGGTGGCCACACAGCACCAGGCCGGTGGTGGTCTCCGCGTCGGTGTAGTAGCCCCACTGGCCGCTGTAACCGTAAGGATCGTTGTTCGGGTTGCCGGCCAACCTGGCGCCGTACGCGTCATAGATGTCGTTGGTGACGACGTTCTTGCTTTACGCGGCTACGACCGCGGATGGCTACGCGTCTTGGCGCTTCAGTTAGCGTTGGGTGGCCCGCCCCTCCATTTCATCACAAGCACGCGTACGCCGACGCACACCACGGCGAAGGTGAGCACCACAGCGGGTCCAGATTCGCTGATGACTGGGATGGACGTCAGTGCCATGAAGAGCACGAAGATGATCCCAACTGTTATGAACGCGCCCACCCAGTCATAGTCTTTCCACACCGAGGAGATCTCCTTTGTGCCCAGTAGCAGAGGGAGGCGCTGCTACCGGGCATAGAGGTTAGCGACCCATGAGCTGGCGCTCAGTCTGGCTGCAGAAGCCGCTCCACCATTCTGCCACGTTCGAACACGCATCGCGAAATGTCTGTGAAATGTTCAGTGTTGCCGTAATCTGCTTGCACGCCACGATCCCTGCGCCTTCGGTGGGGCCGAATTTCGCACCACCCGAAAACGTCAAATTGTATAGCATATCGTACACATCCTCTACTGTGTTCAGGGCGCCGGGCGGGAAACCCGCGGTGATCGAACCACCACCAAGTAGACCGCCGAACACTGTCACGCTGTTACCAGTTGAGCAGCCCGACTGGATAGTGCAGTTACCGGAAGCTGTCGCACCAACACCCGGCCCTGCGGAGTATCCGAGGGCAGGACTCTTCCAGGGCACGCAGAACCCACCCCCCACGTATGCGTCGACACCTATGTCCCCGTTCGTGTCATACAGGATGTCCACACCTAAAAGGCCACCAATGCCCGGCAAACCGGCGACTCCTCCCAGGCCAAGGCTGCCTACACGCCCTCCCCCCTTCGCGCTATACCCGCTCGGATCACTCCCGTTCACCGGGTCGCCGCCCACGTACCCGTACAGGTTGATGCCGCCGCTATACCCGATGGGATCGCGCGTCAGCCACCGGCCCGTTGCGGGATCGTAGTAGCGGTGGCCGCAGACCACCAGGCCGGTGGTGGTCTCCGCGTCGGTATAGTAGCCCCACTGGGCGCCGTATTGGAACACGTTGGTGTTGCCGTTCAGCTGGCGCGCGCCAAACGCGTCGAAGCCTATGTTCGTCGCAACGCCGGACGTGATCTGGTTGGCCGCGTTGCCCTTGCTGTCGAACATGTAGAACGTGCTGGCGGACCCGACGCGACGCGAGACGAGGCCATCGGCGCCGAAGGTGTTCACGGCAGTGACCGTTCCCGATGCGTTCATCTCCACGATGGGCTGTGTGCCAGGGTAGTGACCTTCATCGAAACGAACCTCCTCCGAGCGAAAGAGGCGCCGGGCAACACGTCGTCGGGTTGCGGAGCGCGAAGAAGCATAACGTTCACTTGCTGGAAGGGTATGGCGGCGTTATCGATATAGTCAATGCATATATGTTGAGACCCGATTCCGGTGTGGACGGCTGGAGGTCGGGATTGGCTCCAACCCCCAGCCTCTAGACCATCACTTCTGCGCCACCTTCACCCACGCGTTCGTCTTCGCGCCTTCGTAGGCCGCTTCCATCACGGCCACGCGGGCGGCGGCTTCGGCGGGCTTCACCAGGTTGTCGTGCGGCTTGCCTTCCAGAGCGTCCAGGAACTGGGCGATCGGATGGACACCGGCCGGCGGAAGGTCCTTCCACGGCTCTTTCCCGTCGGCGTTCGGCACCTTGTCACTCTTGAAGTAGAACTGGCCCTTGAATATGGCCGCGTGGCCTTCGGTGCCGCTGATGAGGAGCGTCAGCGGGTTGTCCACGTCCAGCCACCCGGCCGCCAGGGTGCCGATGACTCCGCTCTGGAATTTGAGGAGCGCTTCCCCTGTCTCATCGCAGCCCGGATAACGGTCGGTCACGGCGCGGATCTCGGCGGTGGCGGCTTCAATGCCGCCGAGAAGCCACATCATTACGTCCAGGGTGTGGGTGCCCAGATCCCCGAACGCGCCCACCCCGGCGATTTTGGGATCGGCCATCCAGCGGTAGTCGGTGTCAAACCAGCCGCCCAGGGAACCGTTGTGGCACGTGGAGCCGCGCACGCGGGTGATCTTGCCGAAACTCCCCTTGGCGATCTGTTCCTTCAGGAAAAGGTGTTCGGGCAGCGTACGCATGAAGTAGCCGGTGGTGAAGATCACGCCGGCTCTTTCGATGGCGTCGGCCATGGCGAAGCTCTCCTTCGCCGTACCGGCGAGCGGCTTCTCGGCGAAGATGTGCTTTTTCGCGGCGGCGGCGGCGGGCACGAGATCTATATGGCGGTCCGTTTCGGAGTATATCACCGCGCCGGCGATTTCGGGATCGCTCCAGATCGTTTCGAGGTCAGTTGCGACACGGGAGCCCAGTTCGCCCGCGTATTTCGCGGCGCGGCCGGCGTCGTGATCCCACACGGCCTTGACGTTTATCCCGGGGCGTTCCTTGACCATCCTCACGAATTGGGGCGTGTGGATATGCGCCGCGCCGACCAGCGCAACGCTGACTACCTTCTCTGTGGCCACTGGCATTTCTCCTCTGTGTGACAATTTGCGCGTGCGCCCCGTCTCCGGGAGCGCGCATCACTCCATAATATGGCGGCAGACCGCCACAAAATGGAGGCACACGGAATGGACGCCACGCTGCGCCCGAGAATCAAGATCTGCTGCATCGGCAGCGAAGAGGAGGCGCGCCTGGCCGTGCTCTGTGGCGCTTCCGCGCTGGGCTTCGTGTCGCACATGCCCAGCGGTCCGGGCGTCATCTCCGAGGAGTTGATCGCCCGCATCGTGCCCGTTGTCCCGCCTGGTGTGGCAACCTTCCTGCTCACTTCGGCGCAGACCGCGGAAGAGATCGTCGCCCAGCAGCGGAGGACGCGCGTGAACACCATTCAGCTGTGCGATTCGCTGGATGTGCCGGACTACGCCGCGATGCGGGACGCTATGCCCGGAATATCGCTGGTGCAGGTGATCCACGTGACCGGAGAGGCCTCCATTCGCGAAGCCGTGGAGGTCGCGCCGCACGTGGATGCCATCCTGTTGGATTCGGGCAACCCCGCGCTGGCGGTGAAGGAGCTGGGGGGCACCGGGCGCCGGCACGACTGGAGCATCAGCCGCCGCATTCGCGAAGCCGTGGGGGCGCCGGTTTACCTTGCGGGCGGGTTGAGGCCGGACAATGTGCGCGAAGCGATCGCGCAGGTCGGCCCCTTCGGGCTGGATGTATGCAGCGGCGTACGGTCGAACGGGCGATTGGATGAGCGCAAACTCCGCGCGTTTTTGGTGGGATGCACGACGGACGGCGGCTGACGGGTTTGATACCCATCAGCCACCGTCCGATCAGTGTGTTATGCCCGGGTGTTTCAGTGCTTGCGGTTGCGGCGCAGGCTCAGCAGGCCGACAGCGCTCGAGGCGAACAGCGCCAGCGTGGAAGGTTCGGGAACGGGCGGCGTCTCTTTGACGGCCGTGACTTTCACGAAGCCCTTGTCCGCAGCATTAGTAATCCATACATTCGGGCCAATGGTCTCGAATCCGTACTGAACGTGATGTCCCGCGGCGGTTGTCTGCAGGCCGATGTTGAATACGCCCGGAACGAGCGGCGCGGTGACCGAGGTCCACGATGAGTAATCCGGCGCGAAGTCCTTGATGAACGCGACGGAGGTATACGGCGGCACCAGGGAGTTGGCCAGCACCTCGCCCGTAAAGTTGAGAAGCTGTCCGGGCAAGGTGGTGCTGTTTTCGACGTAGAAGTTGGCGTCCATGGTCTTGTTGCCGGTCCCATCCGCCTTGTACCAATACGCGTCAGCGAGACCATTCGGAGGGCTAATCGTATTCGGGCTCAGTGTGACCACCGGGCCGGCAAATGTGGCGCGCAGGTCCGCCGTGCCCCACGGGCTGCCCCAAAGGTATCCCCCTCCATCCGACGGAAGGCTGAATACGTTCATGTATCCGAGCCAGTTAGCGCTGGGATCGACCCCGACGGTTACCGACGCGTCGGCCTTGATGGCCGTGCCAAATAGGGCACAGATGGCGATGATTCTAACGAGTGATTTCATTTTCTGCATCAATCCTCTCTTTCTCGACAGGTTGAGAGCGCGGGTGACAGACGGATGCGGTGGCTTTTGGTCTGCACGGGCCCGGATCGATTCGAGAGTACTGCGGTCCGGTTCCGCGTGTTTGTCACTATTGCTCTAACGTGATTTCGCAGCACAATAGCTGCCAACCTGCGTGTCATGCGCGATCATGAGGTGATTGTTTCGGTATAAGATTGCGAAAGGGGGGCAGGAGAACCCTGCCCCCCGTCTATCGCGACTCATGGCGGATCCGGAATCCGGCCGTCGAGTCGGGGAACCGCCCTTGCGGCCTACGGATTTGGATCCTTGGCGTTCACCTTTCGAACGATACGGAGGACGTCGGTGAGCTGGATGCCGGCAGGGGTTTCGATGTCAAACCGCGTTACATCCGCCGCGGTCGCCGCGGCCAGCCCTCCCCACTCTTTGAGAGCCGTGACCGCTTCGGCCACGGTGTACGGCACGGCGGCCGCGGTCATCTGTGCGCTGCCCAGTGTAGCAACGTTCGCCAGCTGCGCGGGCGGGCCCTTGGTGTCGAAGCCGTACTGCACGTGGTCGCCAGGGTGCGTCTGCAGTGTGACGGTAAACGTCCCGTTGACCAGCGGCGCCGTCGCTTCGGTGAACGCGGAATAGCCGGCGTTGAAATCCCGAACGAAGGCGTTGCAGGAGTACGGGCTCACCAGGGTGTTCGCCAGTCCCTTGCCGGTGAAGTGCACGAGCTTCCCTGGCAGCGTTGTGTCATTTTGCACGTAGACCAGGGCTTCGAGGGTCCTGTTAGCGGAATACCCGCCCGGGCCCGAAGGGTCGACTTTCCACCATAAAGGGTCCAGTCCCGGAGGGTTATTGACGGAGATGCTGGTATTAGGGGATGTCGTCAGGACGGCCCCGTTCCATGTGGCGGGAAGGTCAGCCACGGCCCAAACGCTTCCTCCAATGTACGCTCCGCCGTCGGTGGGGAGGCTGAACCAGTTCATGTAGCCGATCCAGGCCGCCGCCGGGTCCAAACCCACGGTTACCTCTTCCACCGGTGAAGAGGTCGCCGTAATCTGCACGGATCCGAGTCCGGCAACCTCGCTCAAGCGGGCATTCGGCCCCTTTGTGGCGAATCCGTACTGAACGTGGTCCCCCGCCGTGGTCTGAAAGTGAATACTGAACGGACCGGGGACAACCGGAATTTCCACGCCTGTATGGGTGGAGAAGTCCGGGGCGAAGTCCTTGATGAAGATGACGGAAGCATAGGGGCTCACGAGGGTGTTCGCGATGACGTTGCCGGAGAAGGTCACATCCTTGCCCGGCAGTGTGGTGCTGTCTTCAACGTAGAAGAGAGCTTCCATGATTTTGTTGCCGGTGCCCGGGCCGGGCCCGGTCCACCAATAGGGATCGAGCGGGTTAGTCGCGTCGATGTTGGTGTTGGGGGTCAGGGTGAGCGTCGTGCCGTTGAAAGTGGCGGGAAGGTCGGCCGTGGCCCATGCCGAGCTGAAGGCGGCGGCTCCGGACAACTCCGTGACATTCATGTAGCCGATCCAGGCCTTGGTGGAGTCCACACCGACGGTTACCTGCGCGCTCGCTCCGGCGGTGCCCAGCAAGGCGCAGATGGCAATGTTTCTGATCAGTGATCTCATTTATTCCTCCATGTTGCGTCGTTCTCAGCGAATGTACGAGCCTTCCTGAGTGTCAGGAGCGCTTTATTGTTCTACATCCGCAATATCGATTTCCGCGTTCGACGGCATCGCCCTCGACGAACGTTCCAACCTGCTCGTTCGCGTCGGCGGCGCCGGCGTTCTGTTTTCACGAACCGGCCATCGGGTGTAGCCGGGAGATGCCTGTGACGATCTTCAGCGCAGATTTGGAGGTGGAGGTCTGTTCTGCCGTTCGATCGCTACAGGGGGAGTTTGGAATCTCTCCCGCCAAAATGCGCGGGAGAAGGGTTATTCGTTCTTCGGTAAGCTGCCTCCGGGCTGCGCGTCCAACGGGTGGCCGGACACCAGGCGTGTCGCGGTCGCAGCCAGGTTGGCAGTCCGCACGGAATCAATCAGGTCCCATTTAGGCCTGTCGGTGATATCCACCAGGCCAAATGCATAGTGCTCGCCAATCACCAGATTGGCGCCCGCTCCCGGGCCGCGCCCCGTGACGGGCTGGTCGCGGTATTGGAAATAGCCCGCTCCCACGCAGTACGGGTTGGCGGCCGCGTCGTGAAGCCAGCGTCGGTAATGCCCGGCGGCATCGCGGTTGTCCTCCGTGGACACCGTCGAATACACGCCGAGGCCCCGCCGCCCATTTTCAAACGGCGGAAACGAGAACTCGCCGCACAGGATCGGCTTGCCCGCTTCCCGCATCCAGCGGTCCATATCAGGGGTCGAGAACGTCTCCGAATACAGGTCGTAGCCGAGGACATCGCAATGCGCGGCCGCGAGCGCCCAGTCCGACTGGTTTTCCCACCACCACGGCACAACCCAGAAGCCGAAGTAGAGATGGTTGGGATCCAGGCCTTTGACGGTTTCGTAGAGGAAACCGTAGTACTTGTCGGCGAATGTATGCCGCATCAACTCGACGTCGGCGTCGTTCGGTGCCGGCGTGGATGCGTAAAGCTCGTCGCGGCTGCCGGCCGTGATTTTCCATGCCGTCGCGGCCGCCGAGACGTCGCCGCTATAGGTCTTATCGAGGCAACTGTCGATGATCGCCCTCTTGGCGGGCGACGATGGCTTCGAGAGTATCCCGGTGATCTCCGATTTCAGGATGATCTCGTCGCGCTCATTGCCGACCGACCAGCCTACCAGCCAGGGGTCGGTCTTTCGCGGCTCGACCTGTTTGCGCAAGGTTTCTTTGAAGGCCGCCTGAACCGCGGGGTCGAACACGTCCGGGTGCGCCGCCAGGGTCGGCACGCCGGGATAGTAGATCACGGCGATGTTCGGCGTTTCCTCAAGGGTTGCGTCGGACCACTTGGACACGCCGGTGAAGCCCCACGCGTCGAGGCGGCGCCTGATCGCCGGCGCTGTCTTTGCGTACCAATCCGGGCCGTATTTACGGACCATGTTGGCGGTGTAGAACGACACGTAATCGACATTGTCGTTCCAGCCCCACGGGCTTTTCGCCCAGGCCTGTTCGAAGGCCCCATCGCGGGGCGGCAGTTCGGCGAAGAGGTATTCTCGGCCGGTGACCGGGGTGCGCTCCCACGCCGCGCGGTCCACGGTGCACAGGCCAACATAGAACAGCGGATTGCCTTCCGGCGAGAGCATCCACCAGTATCCGTTCCGTTTGGTGACGCTGAAATAGCCGGATTTTCCGCCGGTCCAACCGGCGTCCGTCCGGCCGCCGAACCGATCGAGGCGCGTGGAGCGCACCCATTTGCCGGTATGCGAGGCTTCGTCGGCAATGGCGGCCTTCAGGTCCGCGTCGCTTTTGACTTTACCCGGGAACTCGGAGTGGACAGGCTGCCCGTAGCGATCCACGAACGGCGCCAGCGTCCGGATGTCCGGCGCTTTCGTCAGGCGAACCTTGGCGATTACGGTGAGCGTCTCGCCGGACCGCGTTGTCCAGGCGATGCGCTTCGGCGACTGTGGTTCAAACATCCGAAGCGCCAGCGTGCCCGGGGTTTGGGCAGGCCAGCGCGCATCCGCCTTGCGTCCCGTGTCCGTTCGGAGCGAGAGGGACGCCTCGTTCACAAGGTATTCGGCCGGGCTGTTCGCCCATCCGGGCGTTCGGAACGAATCCGCCTTCACTTCGGCCGGTTCGAACGCGCCTTTGCTTTCGCCGATGAGGACGCCGTCGAGGAAGACCGTCGCCACACCCGGCGAAACGACCGCCTGGATCGTGTAGTCCTTGTCCAACCGCCACGCGGGCGTGTGTTCGATGTAGCGCCACGCCTTGCCGTCGCCGATTCCCAGCACGATTTTCAAGGTGGCAAGGCGAAGCGGTCCATCGGGAGCGCTGTTTTCCAGATTCAGCGAGAATCCCTTGCAGCGCTCGAAGTCGTTCTGCTGGGCCAGCCAAACGCGGTTGTCCGATCCCCTCGCGTTCATCGCGAGCGTAGCGAACAGTACCGCGGTTATCGTGGGGCGGCTCGACACCGGGGTTCTTACCTGTACTCGGGCAGGAGCTGGGCGGGCATGTCCGCGTAGTTCTGGGCGCAGGCCACGCTGTAGGTTGTGGCCGGGTCAGGCGACCACATCTGCTGCGGCACGTACGTCTTCGCGAGTTTCATCGCCTGCACGTGCGTGTCGGCGAAGATGAAGTTGACCATGCCGCTGTGAGTGGTGAATCCGCCTTCGGTGTCTTTCAGGCCGGTCGCGTTCCCATGCTGGCGAATCCAGTTCAGGAACGCCTGGTTGCCGGAATAGGCGCGAAGGTCTGAATAGATGGAGCGCGATTCGACGAAGAGAATGGTCCCTGACGGGCTTTTAAACGCGGAGGTCGGAATGCCCCTGTTCTGATAGGTGGGGTTCACATAGAAGATATCGCCATTGTACGCGTACGAACGAGGGAACCGCCCGCACTCATCGCCATAGCCCTTACCGGACGCCCCAGTAGGAGCCCAGGCGAACCGGTTGCTGGGGCAGATCCATACGTCCTTGGACTTGATCAGCGGGTCGAGCGCGTCCTTCCAGGTGGGCGATCCCAGGTTCCAGTTGGGCGGGATTCGCTCGGGCGGGAACGTCTCATCGTTATCGTTTGAATACTGCGTGAGGGCGATTCCGATCTGCTTTTCGTTGTTGATGCAGACGGTGGATTTGGCCCGCTCCCGCGCTTTGGCGAAGACCGGGAACAGGATGGCGGCCAGGATCGCTATGATCGCGATGACCACCAGCAATTCAATGAGGGTGAACCCTCTCCGTTGATATTTCATGTGTCTAACTCCATTTGGGTATTCTCTGTCCCGGCCCTAGCGCTATGACATCAGCGGGCGCCCGGCGGGGGTGTCGTGGCGGATGGCCTGATCGGTCTCCGCATCGGGCGATCGACGTGCCCCGCACGACTCCCGAACGACGAGGCGCGTCCGCAGAATCTGCTCTTCCGATTCGTTCAATCCGGCGCCGTCCGCGCCGATGCTTGCCATCAGCATCTCGGCCGCTCGCTGCCCCATGCGGTACGTGGGCTGGTGTATCGTCGTCAGCGCCGGTTCAACGTGCTGCGCCAGCGGTATGTCATCGAATCCGACGACCGCGATGTCCTGCGGCACTCTCAACCCCGCCCGCTTGATGACCGCCATCGCCGCGATGGCGGACTGGTCGTTCGCGGCGAAAAGCGCCGTCGGGCGCGGCGATTGGGCGAGCAATTGCCTCATCGCCTCGCGACCGCCCTTCTCCGAATAATCGCCCTGCGCCACGAGACCCGGAACCACGCTCAGCCCGGCCTCTTCCATCGCCCGCCGGTAGCCCTGATACCTGCCGTCCGCGTCCGGCCGTCCCGCGGGCCCGGTTATGAAGGCGATGCGGGTATGGCCCAGGCGGATGAGGTGGCGGGTAGCATCGTAACCGCCGCCTTCGTTGTCACTCCCCACGCTCGGAACATCACGGTCCGCCGAGTCGCGGTTGACCACCACAAACGGCACGCCCGCTGCGCGGCAGGCGCTGATTGCCGTTTCATTGGATACCCCGCCGAACAGGACGACGCCGGCCACGCGGTTTCCGGAAACCAGACGCCGGTAGCCCTCCGTGGTGTCGTCGTGGTGGACCAGCAGGTTCACGTCGATGCGGTGCCGTCCGGCGGTATCCAGAACGCCGGAAGAGATCTCCGAGAAGTAGAAACTGCGGAAAGTGTGCGAGTAGTAAGGTATCACAAGCCCCAGCGTGTTGGGCGGGCGCCCGGTGGCCAACGCGACGGCCTGGGGGTTGGGTTGGTAGTGCATGGCGCGTGCGACTTCCAGGATGCGCGTCCTTGTGGCCTCACTCACCTTGCCCGCGTGTTTGTTGTTGACCACGCGGGAGACGGTGGAAGGGGACACCCCGGTTTCGTCTGCGATTCTTTGAAGTGACATGGTTCTTTTCCGCTTGCGCCGGCGACTGTGCCGACGCCTTAGTCAAGCGCTTGTCCATATTTAGTCAAGCGCTTGACTAAAGCATACCCTATCCCAAAGGTCCTGTCAAGGCCCCTGTTGAATTTCTTTTTCGGGGACGGTGATCCGCAGCCGGTCTATCTCACCCCTGCGCCCGAAAATCGAGTCGCTGTCGGCGGCGTTCAGCGCGTTGCCGTCCACGGTGTCGATCCGCCCACCCCGGCGGTGAACCGACACCGAGGCGCCGGCGCCGATCTCGTAGCACACCGGCACCTGGCAGAACGTAAACGCCAGGCTGCCCGCCGGAAGGTTCCATGAGCGCTCCCCGCCCCCAACATCGACCCATGAAAACTCCGTCGCGCCGGCGTGGAATTCGGATCGCCGGAGGAGGCGCGGCGCGAACCGCACACGTCCGCCCGATATTTCGACTCCGAGTTCGCCCCACCGCGCCAGTATCTCCTCCTTGACCTGGCCGGTCATGCCCGGCTGCTGGGCGCCTTTGTGCCGGGGGGTGTGCGAATAGGCATCTGTGGGGAACGCTCCGTACTCCTGCGGCGTCTTGCGGAAACACATTCCGTTCCGGATGTCCTCGTAACGGGCGGCCAGGCCAGCCACCACCCCGGGAGCGGCGCCTTCATCAACCGCCGCGCGCCAGCACTCCTGCGTGGCAAGCAGGAGTTTCGCGACCATGTGCCAGTAGACGCTCCCCAGCCCTTCAAAGGCGAAGAAAGTGCCGCTGCGGCCCGTGAACTCGCTATGCACGAAGACGTCTTCCCAGAGGTCCATCACGGCGTTGCGATCCTGGCGCACCCGATCGGCCCAGCGTCCGGCGGCCTCCAGCGTGTCAAGGCGCGCGGTGAGATCGACGGCGTTGTGCAGATCGCCCTGGAAATGGAGGACGCCTTGCTCGTCCCGGACGACGAGCGAGACATCGCCGGCCGCGACGAGGCGGGCCAGAAGCGGAACGCGTTCCCCGGCCCCCTCCGGCAGGTTGTTCCGATTCAGGAACGGCTGCACGTCATGGTCGGGATAGAGGGTGTAGCTGTGCTGGTCGGCGCGATACATATCGCTTTGCCGCAGGGCGCGGAGGATGCCCAGCGCCTCTTCGGGGGTCGTGAGCCCGGAACTGAGCGCGGCCACCTGCCCTTCCAGCATCGGATACAAGTGCTTGATCTCCGCATTCCCGGGCTCTGGAACGCTGAGGACGTTGTAGCTGTGGTAGAGGCCGTCCTCGCGCCGGTTCGAGCGGATCGTATGGTCCACGATGGGCACGGCGGCGGCGATCAACGCGCGAAGATCGCCGGTGCCCACCTCGCAGCGGCCTTCGAGCCCCTCGCTGTACAGAGTGTTTCGGTAGTTTTCGCCGGCGCGGCCCAGCGCTTCCATCATCGCGTAGCGGCCCGCGCCGTCCAGGCCGGCGTCGACCCTCTCGCGCCATCCGCTCAGGATGGCCGTCATTTCGGAAACAAACCGCGCAACGGGGGCAGTCACGCTTACCACCGCACCGTCCGCCTCGTTGAGCAGCGTGTCCAGGAACCGGAGGTACCGCCGCACGTATTGCACCGTGACCACCGACAGGCCCCATCCGGCCAGCGCATTGTTGGCGTCGTTCCATTCCGGGCGCTGCGTGTTCAGCCAGGTGCCGCCGTCCGGCACGAGGTTCGAGAGTTTCGCAAGGAGCGGCGCCAGCAGCTTTTCGGCCAGGGTTACGCGCACAATCCTGCCGCCCGCATCCTTCAGGAGGAAGCCGTCCGCGCCTTCAGACGCCTTGCGCAGCCTCAGGCGGTCGTCCAGGTCGTGGTTGTACGTTATCGTGTGCCTCGGATCGGCGATCATCGCATCGAATCCGGCGATCTCGTACGGCACGTGTGCGTAGGCAAAATCGCAGTCTCCCAACGCTCCGGCGAGCCGGCCCGGGTAGAACCGATGCGACATTTCGAGCAGGCGCAGCAGGTAGATGACCTGGTGATCTCCGAAGTATCCGACGAAACTCCAGGGGTCGCCTCTATGATGCACGTCCCAATCGATGCCGTCGCGGGAGATGCGCAGCGGGTTGTAGCCATCGGCGGTGGATGCGTTGAGGAAGACCGCGATCATGGCCTCCAGCGCCTCCGGGTAGGACATCGCCAGGCTCTCCCAGTTCTGGAAGATGTCGCGCCAGTTGCCCTGGTACCCATACACGGGCTCGCCCACCGGGTCCTTGATGTGGATGGAAAACCCGTTCCACGGCCGGCTGGGGTCGCCGTGCCGGCGGCTGAAGGTGAGCGGCAGGTATTCCCGCAGCACGCGGACCAGTTCGGGGTCCCCCGTCGCCCCGGCCGCCTCACGCAATTGGCGAAGCGTCAGCCGCTCGGGCAAGGACGCCGGCCAGTCGGCGTGGCGACGGGCAACCGAAGTATTGCGCGCGCTCAGGAACGCCGCGACATCCGTCCGGGGAAAGCGATCGGAATCCGCAAACGTGCCGCCGCGCATGCAATTGAACGTTACGTTGGAAAAATGGTGGGCGCCGGCCGCCGCATCCGCCGTTTCCTCGAGGCCATCAGCGCCGGCAACCAGCCGGCGCAGTCCGCTCAGGCTGTCCCGGAGGCTCGCCTCAAGGTCCTGCCGCAAGTGGCCGGGTGACCGCAGTTCACGCTTGAGGCGGACAATCGCCGCGTGGTCCATGCGTGTGTCCACCACGTTCAGCCATTCGTGGCTCTCGCCCGGCGCGAGCTGCACGGAGTCCACGGCGAGGAAGGCGCCGGTCTCCCCGCGAATTTCCGGCTCGTCGTTCGGCACCGCACCGCTGCGGAATGCCTCGCACTGCCGTTCACACAGCAGGAACCTCGGGTTGGGATGGCCGATGGACCACGCCGTGGTCGCTCGCAGCGTTTCATACGGGTCAGACGTGTCTGTGATGCCGGCGTTCAGCGTGAACAGCCCCAGGGGAAGCGACGGGACGCGCTCGTGGCGCATATACGCCTCGGCCAGATAGCTGTGGCGCGAGTAGGTGTCGTTGGAGACCCCGGGGACCATGAGCCGTCGCCACCCGTCAAGGTAGCGGATCTCCGCCGGATCGGCGCCGATGTTCGTCAGGCGGCACTGGCGCACAACCCCGTACGCGTCGCTGGCGCTGAGACTCCAACTGAACTCCAGCCCGAGGTCGTCGTTGATCTCCTCAAAGACGACGATCCCGCAATGGATGTGTTTATGGAGGTTGCGGCGGATACGATATGCGCGCCCGCTTTCGCGCCACGGCTCCCAGAGGGACGTCCGGCCGCCTCGATGGGCGAGGAATATCGTCAACGCGCCTTCCGAGTCCGGCGTGCGGACGATCTTGTCCACGGTGAGGTACGGGAAGATCGCGCCGTCCGGGTCCACCCGTCCGGCGGTGAAGGGGCCGTTGCTGCCCGCGAAGAGCCAGAGGTCGCTGAAACTGACGATGCTCATGAGGAACGGCGGCATCGCATCGACGTTGTTTATGGTTGCGTATGTCTGGCCATCGAGGCAGCTGAACGCTCCGCTGACGGGCCGGCTACGGAGTGGCAGCCTGTTGTCCCCAAGCCAAATGGTATCTGTGTGCATGGATGGACATATCCTATCGCGACTAAGGAGCGCGGGCGCAGGGAACGACGAATGAGTCAAGCGCTTGCCCTTCAAGGGTCAAGCGCTTGACTTGATTATACTTCCGGTGGTACAACGGCGTCAATAGACGGAATCTCCGTGGGCGGACGCCTGGGGAACGTTTTCATCGGTTGAAACCGGGGGCTGACGAACCAGGCCGGATGAAGACGTTCAAACCGCGCTTCACAGCTCCACGGCCGAGGCCGGCGCCGGGTTCCGGAAACTCCACCTTCCCACCTCCAGCCACCGCTACAGCCGCCAGATCCATGCAGTGTGGAACGTTCCCGATGTCTTCATCCGTCCGAAGAATGCGCCGACCCCCACCTTCACGCTCAGTGGCCCCTTGCTGTGGTAGTAGCTGGGCATCAGCTCGACGCCGTCTGCGAGCGGCGCGCGCGCGACGAGTTCCAACCCCGCCCGATCGCCGTTCGGCAGCGGCGTCAGCGCTCCTACCGCGAACCCATAGTTGCGCTCTCCGCCCGGAGCCAGCTCCTTGCCGGCGATCAGATTGACCGCAACGAGCGTGTTTGGCGTCGTCCGGGCCAATATCGCGCGCACCTGAGCGTTGCTGTGCTCTTCACTGTCGCGTGGCTTTTCGCCCTCAAGCGAGAGCGCCGCGCGCCACTCAGAGCCGGGCAGGTTGCCGATCCGGTAACGGACCTCGCCGGCCGTGGCCTCGTACCGGTACCCTCCGCCGGGAGGCGCCGACAGGTGGAAATGCGGCTCCACGGAGACCCTGTCGCCGAGGCTGATCAGCACCCCCGGAGTGATTTCCGTCGTCCGGCTCCCGTCCCTTGCGATGATGGTGTCTGTGGACAGGCTCGCATATGCGTGGCCCGCAAGCGGCATATCATCCGTGGCTACCAACATGAAATCCTTGCCGTGGTGGGCAGCGGCGGGAGCGGCGGCGAGCGCCAGCAGCAGGAGCGTGTCGAGAGGTCTACGGATGGGCAACGGTTTCCCCCTTGCCGGCGGCATCGAGTTGAGAAAGGGAAACCTCCGGTTTTGGCGCAAACGCTACCAACACGGCCTTCGCTTTTCCGTCCACTTTCGTGGAGGCGACGCCCGGCACGTTCGCGAGCGCCGACGCCAGGCGCTGCGGATCCGCCCCGGGGACGACCGCCCAGACGAGCGTGCACCCCTTGCCCAGGTCCGTTCGGCCGATGGCCTGAGCCAGCGTTGAGACGGGCTTCCGGGAATCATCGAAGGTCACGTCCAGCCGCCGGTCCTTGACCGAAAGCCGCGCCTCCTTCACGCCCTGGATCCTGGGGATGTCTCTCCGCGCGGAAAAAGCGCATTCGGCGCAGTTACACGCGGACGTGACGCGGAACGACACCGTTCTCTCCGCGGCGTACACCGGCCTCCCGCCCAGAACCGCCGTGAGCGCCAGCGCGCCGGCCGCAAGCATGAACCTCGCATGCATCATTCCGCCATCCTCCAACAGTGGGTGGGGCCCGTCATTTCACCCGGGCTACTTCCTGGAAGCCAAATACGCGGACAGCGCTTTCAGTTCCTCCGGCTTGAGGCGGGAGAAGCTTGGCATCATGGACCCGGGATGCACGGCGGAAGGATTCGTCAGGTGCGCTATGTGCCATTCCACGGTGTCATGGCGGCGCGCTTCGTGCGTCAAGTCGGGGCCGACAGTTCCGCCGAGACCGTCCATTTTGTGGCAGTTCCGGCAGCCGGTCTGGGTGCTTGCGAACAGCTTTTGCCCCAACGCCACCCCCGCGGCGGGAACGGCGCCCGCCGCTGCCGGAGCAGGCGGCGCAGCGCCAAGGCTGGCCGCCGCTCCACCCAGCGCCATGGCGCCTCCCAGATACCCGGCGATGCTCACACAGAGCGCCGTGAAGGCTCCGAGCATGAGGCTCACAGCGCGGGTCTGCGTTCCGTGGTCGTCGCGCCGGCTGATACGGAAGACCAGGTGTACGATGGCCGCCGTTGCCGCGCAGAGCGCTATGGCCCGGTGAATCAGGAAAACGTGCGGGGGCGTCGGGCTTGCCCCAAAGAGCGTTGCCGCGGTCATCAGCCCGCTCGGTATAGCGCCGGCGACGCCGGCCACGCCCACCGCGAGCATCCAGAACGCCACCGTCTCCCATTCGCGCTTCCGCAGCACAGTCGCGCCCGCGTCAAACAGGAAGGCGGCCATCAGCATCGCCACCGGAAAATGCGTTACCGCGCCGTGTAACTCGGGCCAGGAAGGCAGCGTCATCGTCTCTCCTCCATTCGGACAAAGTGGGTGAAGCGCGCCGTCTGCCGGCGTTCACCGCGCAGTATAACGGAGGGCGGGTTCGCATCGCTCCCGGGGGGCCGATGTTTTTTTGCGGTTTGGCCCCACATGCCTGCACGCTCATGATACCCGGGGCCGGCCGGCCGGAAACCCGCTGTGGCGGGCAGGGATTCAAATCACGCGGATCGGGTGCCCTCTTGTGTGTGCGCGGAGGACATACTGTGGCAGGGGAGCCGGAAGGCGAAGGCGGGTTGTCCTGGCGCGCCCGAACGCGTCCCGTTCGTCACAAAGGAGCTGCAAAATGTGGGGAGTTCGCCATTTCGTTTTCGCGGCGGCGCTGATGCCGCTCGCCTGCCTCACTGCCCGGGCCCAGGATCCGATGGATGGATTGGAACTGGCTCGCCTTAAGCCGTACACCGCGCTTCGTTCATCGTCCAACAACGCCGATCTGAACAGCAACGATGACAGCAAGCGTCTTCCCGCGGGCGCGACGCTCACCCTGGCGGACGTCGACGGCCCGGGCGCGATCACCCACATCTGGTGTACGCTTTCCGCGAATGAGTACGCGTGGCCGCGCCTGCTGCGCCTCCGCATCTACTGGGATAACAGCCCGTTCCCCAGCGTGGATACCCCGCTCGGTGATTTCTTCGGCGTGGGCCATGGCTTCGAACGCAAGCTGGATTCGCTGCCGGTGCGGAACTCCTCGGACGGACGCTCACACAACTGCTACTGGCCGATGCCGTTTCGGAAACACGCGAGGGTGACGGTGACGAACGAGGGCACGCGGGGCGTGGGTTTGTTCTATTTCCACGTGGATTGGCGGAAGCAGGACAAAATCCCGAACGACGTGGCCTATTTCCACGCGCACTACCGCCAGGCCATCCCGGCGCCGCCCGGCAGGAACTATGTGATCGCCGACATCGAGGGGACGGGCCACTACGTGGGCACGGTGCTCTCGGTCGTTCAGAACCGCACCGGTTGGTTCGGCGAGGGCGATGACATGTGGTTCGTGGACGGCGAGACAAAGGCCTCGATTCAAGGGACCGGAACCGAGGACTTCTTCAACGACGCCTGGGGCTTCCACGAAGCTACGGGGCCGTACTACGGCATCACCGTTGCAGAGGGCCAGGGTGTCGGCGCGCGGTGCAGCGCCTATCGCTGGCAGATCCTTGACCCCGTCCCGTTCAAGAAGTCATTACGACTAGAAATCGAGCACAAGGGTTGGACGTTCAACGATGAGACGGACGGTTCCGTGCGCTCGGGGTTCGAGGAGCGCGCCGACCATTTTTCCTCTGTCGCTTTCTGGTACCAGAAGGAATTGAAGCCGCTTCCCGACTTGCCGGCCGGCTATGCCCGCACGCCCTACGGAAACGCCACCGTGATTCAGGCGGAGGGCCTCCTGGACAAGGTGAAGACCGAGAAGGGTGAGGCGGAGATCCAGAAAGGCCTCGATTTCACGAAGGACATCATCTTTTTCCGCGGTACCGGGGAAGGGGCAACGCTGACGATACCATTCAGCGCGCCTTCCGAGGGCGTCTACGAGATCACGACGCAACTGGTCCACTCCTACGACTACGGCACCTACCAGGCATTCCTTGACGGCAAGGCCCTGGGTGAACCGCAGAAGACATACGCGGCGGGGACCATCGCATCGCTCGACCACGTCCTCGGCCGCGCCAGGCTCACGGCCGGCACGCACGATTTGACGTTCACGGCCGTCGGCAAGGATGCCGCCTCGACTAACTACTTCCTCGGGGTTGACGACATCGTTCTGGCGAAGCTCCCGGAGTGAGCACGGAACGGAATGGAGAGGCGGTCCAGGCAGGAGAGGCTGAAAACACTATGGAGAAGAGCCCGTTCATGTCGCGACGAGACTTCCTGAAGACCACCGGCGTATTGACAGCGGGAATGATGCTGGACACCGAACTTGCGCAAGCTCAGGGGAACGCGGGCCCGGCGGACCCGAAGCGTCCCAATATCCTCTGGATCTGCACGGATCAGCAGCGCGCGGACACGATCGCGTCGCTCGGCAATCCCAATATCCGCACGCCCCACATCGACCGGCTCGTGGCCGAGGGTGTCGCGTTCACCCAGGCTTTCGCCCAGAGCCCGGTGTGTACGCCAAGCCGGGCTTGCTTCCTTACGGGACGCTACCCGCGCACGACCGGCGCTCGGCGCAACGGCCAGGCGATCCCCTCCCACGAGGTTCTCGTCACCCGGATGCTCGCCGATGCCGGCTACGACTGCGGCCTGTCGGGTAAGCTCCACATTGCGCCGTGCCAGGGCCGGGTGGAAAAGCGGATCGACGATGGATATCGCGTGTTCCACTGGAGCCACGACCCCTCACCCCAGTGGAAGGAAAACGAATACCAGCAGTGGCTGGCGTCCAAAGGGGTCGCCTGGAAGGACATCTACAAACCTCGAGGCAGGAAGGCGTTCGCCGGCGCGCCCGCGGATCTGCACCAGACGACGTGGTGCGCGGACCGCGCGATCGACTTCATGAAGGAGAAGCGCAACGGGCCGTGGCTGATGAGCGTGAATATCTTCGCTCCCCACCACCCGTTTGATCCGCCGAAGGAATATCTGGACCGCTACGACCCGGACAAGCTGCCGGACCCCGATTATGTGGAAGGCGAGCTGGAGAACAAGCCCGTGTTCCAGCGGGTGGACCACGATGGCGCCTACGGAGGGATGCTGCTGGGCTACAGCAAGATGAGCCCTCGCGAGCGCAGAGAGGTCACGGCGGCATACTATGCGATGATCGAGCACGTTGACGACAATGTCGGACGCATGTTGAAGGCCCTGGAGGAGACCGGCCAGCGCGAGAATACGATCGTGATCTTTATGAGCGACCACGGCGAGCTTCTCGGCGACCACGGGATGTACCTGAAGGGGCCCCACATGTACGATTGCTCGCTCCGCGTCCCGCTGATCTTCTCGTGGCCGGGACATTTCAAGGCGGGGCTCCGGAGCGACGCGCTGGTGGAACTGGTGGACATCGTGCCCACACTGCTGACGTCCGCCGGTCTTCCGATCCCGGAGCGCGTGCAGGGCGAATCGCTCTTCGACATCTGCGCCGGGACGGCCGACCCTGGCCGGCACAAGGAGCAGGCATACGCCGAGTACTACATCGGCCAGCCGTTTCACCGGAAATTGAAGGAGAAGCCTCTTCTGACGACACTTCGAACGCGCACCGCCAAGATCACTTCGTACGCCGGGCTGGAGATCGGCGAACTCTACGACCTGCAATCGGACCCGGGCGAGCACGTGAACCTGTGGGATGACCCGAAGCGGAAAGCGCTGAAGATGGAAATGCTCAAGCGCTGCTTCGACGCGAGCGTTCTGTCGCAGGACCCTCTGCCCGTCGTTCAGGCGGACTGGTAGGCCGGCGGCGCGCGCCGCCGCCGTGACAATGGAGGAAAGACCATGCCGGATCATGAGGCACCGTCGCTGTCGCGGCGGAAATTCATACAGACCGCCGGAGCCGCGGCGGCGTCCCTGATTGCGGCGCCGAGAGGAGAGGCGATGATTCGAAACCCTGGGCCGCCTCCGAGGCGGCCGAACGTGATCTACATCCTGGCGGACCAACTCCGCTACCGGTCGTGCGGTTATACGGGCGACACCAAGGCGCACACGCCCAATCTGGACTCGTTCGCGGCGCGGAGCGCCAGTTTCGAGAACGCGGTCTCCGGGCACCCCGTTTGCGCGCCTCACCGCGCCTCGATGCTCACCGGATTATACACCACCTCCACCGGAATGGTGATCAATGAGCTGCGGATGAACCCCGATCACGAGTGCATGGGCCACGTGCTGACGCGCGGCGGATACGAGACAGCGTATATCGGCAAGTGGCACCTCTATGCGAACCAGTTGGGCAACCACGAGGACCCGAAGAACTCCTACACGCCTCCGGGGCCGCACCGCCTCGGTTTTGACGGATTCTGGGCGTCCTACGGATTTCACCACGAGTACTACAAGGGGTATTACCACACCGACAGCCCGAAGAAGATCTTCATCGACGGCTATGAGCCGGACGCACAGACAGATATGGCGATCGAACGCATCGGACACTACGCGAAAGGCGACAAGCCGTTCGCTCTGTTCCTCTCAATCGGGACGCCGCATGACCCCTGGGACACGAGCAACGTCCCGCCGGAATACCTGGCGCGATTCGCAGATGCCCAGTTCCCGCTGCCGCCCAACTACAAGCCGGAAAACGACCCGTACGCGGACGCCTGGGGCAGGCTCAGCCCGGATGAACGAAAGGCGCTCCCGCAGTGGATGCGGGTGTACTATGCGATGGTCGCCAACATCGACTGGAACCTGGGGCGGCTGATGGAAGCGATCGACAAGGCCGGCATCCGGGAGAACACCGTCGTGGTATTCACCTCCGATCACGGGGAGATGTTCGGGGCGCAGGGTCGCCGCGCGAAGAACAACTTCTACGAGGAAGCCGTGCGCGTACCGTTTCTCGTGCGCTGGCCGGGGAAGATTCGCGCTGGATCCGTCTGCGACACGTGCCTCAACACGCCGGATATCATGCCCACGCTGCTTTCGCTTGCCGGCCTCCCGATCCCGGCCAAAGTGGAGGGCACGGATCTGAGCCATTGCGCCCTCGGCAAGCCCGGCCCGGAGCCGGAGGCCGCCTTCATGCAAAACACCGGCGCGTGCGCTATATGGGAGGACGGCTACGAATGGCGCGGCCTGCGGAGCAAGCAGTACACGTACGCGACGTACCGCAAGGACCGGTCCGAACTGCTCTTCGACAACAAGGCGGATCCCTACCAGCGAAAGAACCTGGCCGGCGACCCCGCGCACAGGGATACACTGAACCGCTTCCGCGAGCTGCTGAAGGTCCGGATGACCGCCGTGGGCGATACATTCGAAGCCAGTTCCTGGTACAGGGATCACTGGACGAAGGACCGCATCATCACATTCGTCCGCTAGCGACAGATACCGGAATGAAGGGATTTGGGCCCGACCCGCGCGACGCTCGGATCGACCGGCCCGGGACGAAGGAATGAAGACCCGATTCGCATCTTGCGCCTTGCTGGCGGCGGCCGGCCTGTTGGCGGCGGCGTTACCCTCGCCGGGCTCTCAATCAGATAAAGCGCCGTGGGATGTCCCGCCGCTGAAGGACTCGTTCAAGGGTGCGTTCCTAATCGGGACCGCGCTGAACTACGCGTCGCTGCATGGGATGGCGCCGATGGACCTGGCCATCGCCAAACGGCATTTCAGTGCCTTTACGTGCGAGAATGGCATGAAGCCGGATGCCACCCAGCCCTCGGAAGGCCGTTTCACATTCGCCGACGGCGACCGTCTCGTGGAGATCGCCCGGGAATGCGGGGCCGTTCCTGTTGGCCACACACTGGTCTGGCACAGCCAGACGCCGGCGTGGTTCTTCCAGGGCCCCGACGGCCGGCCGCCGAGCCGCGAGGTGGCGCTCGCGCGCATGCGCAAGCATATCGCCGCCGTTGTGGGCCACTTCAAGGGCAGGGTCAAGCAATGGGACGTCGTCAATGAGGCCATCAGCGATGCCCCCGGCGAATTCCTGCGCCCCACCCCATGGCAGAAGGCCATCGGCGACGACTACATCGCCGAAGCGTTCCGCGCCGCGCACGAAGCCGACCCCGATGCGACCCTCGTCTACAACGACTACAACATCGACCTGGGTTACAAGCGGGCCAAGGCGCTCAAGCTGCTCCGCTCGCTCCGCGCGGAAAAGGTGCCGATCAACGCGGTCGGGATCCAGTGTCACTGGCGCATGGACAGCCCAGATTTCGCCGAGGTGGATGAGAGCATCAAAGAGTTCGGAGCGCTTGGCCTGAAAGTGATGATAACCGAACTCGATATCGGCGTGCTGCCAACGCAGTACAAGGGGGCCGACATTTCGACGCGCGAAACGATGACGCCGGCACAGGCGGCGGTGATGGACCCATGGGCCGCGGGTCTGCCGGATGATGTCGCCCGGAAGCACGCCGAGCGCTATCGGCAGGCTTTTGAGATGTTCCTCCGGCACCGGGACGTCATCCGCCGGGTAACGCTCTGGGGGCCTCATGACGGCGATTCCTGGCTCAACAACTTTCCCATACTGGGTCGGACCGACTACCCGTTGCTCTTCGACCGGCAGGGGCGGCCCAAGCCCGCATATTACGCCGTCCGGCGCGCCGCGAATGCGGCGCCACCGCTTTCCCGGGGCAAGCGCGCGCGGGCCAAAGGCGCCCCCGGGAGCTTGCGCCTTCCGACACGGAGGGATCCGCAACAATGAATACTCGAAAGGTAAAGCTCATCGGGGCCGGCCTCGCCATATCGGCCGCCTTGACACCGGCGGACGCAGCGGCGCCAACGTGGACGGCCGACAACGGCAACGGCACGTTCACCAACCCATTGTTCTACGATGAGTTCTCCGACCCCGATATGATCCGCGTCGGCGATGACTACTATCTGACCGGAACGACGATGCACGCCATGCCCGGCCTGCCGGTGCTGCATTCCCGGGATCTGGTTAACTGGAAGTTCCTGAGTTACGCGGTAGACCGCCTCGACTTCGGGCCGGAGTACCGTCTCGAGGACGGCAAGGAGATCTACGGCCAGGGTATCTGGGCCCCGAGCTTCCGCTGGCACAACGGCACGTTCTACATCTTTTCCAACGTCCGGGGCCAGCCGACGCAGATCCTCAGCGCCAGGGACCCGGCGGGTCCCTGGAAGCGCTCCGTGATGAAGCAGGGGTTCCACGATATGTCGGTCCTCTTCGACGATGACGGCAAGGTTTACATCGTCTGGGGCTACCGCGAGATGAAGTTCGCCCAATTGAACGACGAGCTCACAGATATCGTCCCCGGCACCGAGCGCTCGCTGTTCCCGCCCGACAGCCTCATGGGCGAGGGCGCGCATTTCTACAAGATTGACGGCAAGTACTACATCACCAGCGCCTGGTTTGACGGGACGATGCGCATGGCCTGCGCTCGCGCGGACAAGCCGGAAGGCCCCTACGAAGTGAACCCCGCCATCAGCATCGGCGAAGATTACGGCCTCGGAGGTGTCCACCGGCTGAGTTCGAACAACTACCGGCCGCCATTCAAGGTGCACCCGCCGCTCCCAAAGAGCGCTGGGAACCGCGGCCTTCATCAGGGCGGATTAGTGAGCACGCCAAAGGACGTGTTCTGGGGGTTCTCGCAGATGGACTACACCGCGGTCGGGCGCCTCACCTGCCTCGCGCCGATCACGTGGAAGGACGGCTGGCCCTATTTCGGCCTCCCCGGTAATCTGGGGCGCACCCCCCGCATATGGGTCAAGCCGGACACCGGAAACGTATCGCCCGTCTCGGCGCCGTATCAGCGGAGCGACGATTTCTCGTCGCCGGCCCTGAATCCCATCTGGCAATGGAACCACGCCCCCGATGACACGAAATGGTCGCTGACGGAGCGGCCCGGCTTCCTGCGCCTCCACTCGCTGCCCGCCGCGGAGTTCTGGTGGGCGCGCAACACGCTCACCCAGCGTTCCGTTGGGCCGGCGTCGAATCCGACCGCCGTGCTGGACACGAAAGGAATGAAGGCTGGGGATATCGCCGGCCTGGCGCTCCTGAACCTCCCCTACGCCTGGATCGGCGTCCACCGAAGCACAGACGGGTGGGCGCTGGAGAGGTACGACCAGACAACGGGGGAGACCGTGCGCGTTCCCCTGTCAGCCGGGCGCGTGTGGCTGCGGGCGGAGTGCGATTTCCTGACGGAGATTGCGCGATTCAGCTACAGCACCGATGGCGCGACGTTCACCCCGCTGGGCGGCGAGTTCGCCATGGTCTTCCAGTTGAAGACTTTTGAGGGCGTCCGTTACGCCCTCTTCCACTACAACACCGGCGGCAGACTCGGGGGCTACGCCGACTTCGACGGCTTGACCATCGATGAGCCTCGTCCGCACGGATTGACGAAACCAATCCCGCTCGGTCGGACGATCACGATTTCGAGCCTCGGCAGCGGAGCCGTATTGGCCGCGGACAGGCACATGCTCATCGCTGTGCCGAAGGATGACGCGCGCGCGGCTTCGGCGGCCGCGGCGTTCAAGGTGGTGGACCGCGGGCAGGGGCGCGTCGCGCTGCAGGCGGGCGACGCCTTCGTCTCGGTGGTTGCGTCCGGTACGGCGGGCCAGGTCATGCTGCGGAAAGGCGATCCCGCTGACGGCGAGACGTTCCAGTGGGTGGAGACGCCTTATGGGGACCTCGTGCTTCTTTCGCTGGCGTCGCACCGCTACCTGAGGATCCAGCCGAACGACAATGCCATCTCCGCCGACAGCCCCGGCCCGCATCCTGGCCGGGAGGATGGTACCTGCCTGAGCTGGAAGAAGTGAAAGCACGGCCACATCCGGGTCTGGCCTATGTCCGGGAGCTACCGCCCGGAACGCCAGAATGCGCCGAGGAGCCAGAGGCAGCACGCGATGCCGAGCGCGATCGCCGCTCTCAGCAGGAAAATGCCGATGTCATCCGAGCCGGCCGGCCGGTAGATGGCCGCCAGCACGCTCAGCCCGATCGCAATCCCGGCCGCGATGATGCTTATCGATATGCGATTGGCCGCCCGCTCGAAGCGCCTGGCGACCTCCTCCGGCACTTCGAACCGGCTGGCGACGGACAGTTCACCGCGGTCCAGTTGAACCAGCAGGTGGCGGAGCCGCTGAGGCAGGTCGAGACCGATCTCGGCCATGTCGATGGCTCCCTCGCGGGCTCGCCGGGTGATGACACGAAGGGAGTGGCTTCGCCGCCAGAAGCGCTTGAGGTAGGGTTTGGCGAACTCGAGCAGGTTGAAGTCCGGATCAAGGAACGCGCCCAGACCCTCATCCATGGCGATGACCTTGGTGAGCAGCGTCAGATCGCTGGGAAGCTGGAGGTGATGGCGCCTTGAGACGGTGGTGATGTCGCCGAAAACGTTGGCGGCGGTCACTTCGCCGAGAGGCTGCCCGGAGTACCTCTGCAGCAGACGTTTCAGATCGCGCCGGAGCGCCCCGCGGTCCACCGGTCCCGGCGCTGCTCCCAAGGCCAGGAGTTCGTCCACCAGCCCGTCCGCATCCTGCCGTGTAACGGCGATGGCCAGGCGCACAAGCGACTGGCCGAGGCGGTCTTCCACCTGCCCGACCATCCCGTAGTCCAACAGTGCGATGGTGCCATTGGATTGGACGAAAAAGTTGCCGGGGTGCGGATCGGCGTGGAAGAAACCGTGGTCCAGCACCTGGACAACCGCGATGTGCGCGCACCGTTCGGCGAGACTGGCGCGATCGATACCGGCGGCGTCGAGTGCGTCGAGATCGCTGATCTTGATGCCCGCGATCTCCTCCATCGTAAGCACTCTCTTGGTGGTGTGCTCCCAGTAGATCCTGGGCACGAGAAGTGATGGATCCGCAGCGAAGTTCGCGCGAATGCGATCGGCGTTGCGTCCCTCGCGCACGTAGTCGAGTTCGTTCCGCAGCGTGATGGCGAACTCGTCCACCCACCCTTCCAGGTCGTACTGCTTCCCAATCCGTGAGTTCTTCGAGAGAAAGCGGGCCAGGTCGCCCAGGATGGCGAGATCTTCTTCGACCACCGCTTCGATCGCGGGCCGCTGGACCTTGACCACGACGTGCGTACCATCGAGCATCACGGCATCGTGGACCTGGCCGATGGAGGCGGCGGCCCGTGGCTCCACCGCGAACGTCCGAAAGACCTCTTCCGGCGGCGCTCCCAGTTCCCGCTTGATGGTGGCGGCGATATCGGAAAAGGCCTCGTGCCGAGCCTGATCCTGGAGTTTGCTCAATTCGGCGATGTATTCCGGCGGCAGGAGGTCCGGGCGGGTGCTGAGTATCTGGCCCAGCTTGATGAAGGTCGGTCCTAGTTCATCGAGTGCGTTCCGGACACGCTCTGGCTGGGTCAGCGCCGGCGATTTTGCCCTGCCGCGCCAGTTTCGCACGCGGCCCAGGATCTCGTCGAGGCGCCATTCCGCCATGAGCCAATAGAAGCCATTGCGAACCAACACCTGTCCGATCTCGCTATAGCGCTTCCTGCGATGCGTTGCTACGCTGCTCGCCATGCGTTGTCTCCTTCGCTCCGGTCCCGCCGACCTGTCGCTCTACACATCGTATCGTTCGTCAGCGGCCATGGCAACGACACCTACACTCTTATGGCCGTTCCGCCGCATCTCTCCAGCCGCCGGCGGGTGAATGTGTATGCGACCGGCCGACGATGTGGGGTCCGGACGGCGGCAGGCTTGGTTCCTTTTGGTCGAAGCGGTTTCGCAGGCCCGGTCATTGGGTAAAAACACGAGTGGGCCGATTCGCCAACCGGCCAGCCTCAAGAGCGGCGCCGCACTGAACGCTTCTCCTCGGACTGTGCCGTCAGGCGGAACCGGTCCGGAATTTCCCGGATTGTATGTCCGGGCGTTTGGAACCTACGACAAGGCTCGAAGCAGGAGGTTGTGCGATGCGTATGCTAAAGAGCGCGCTTGTGGTTGGTGCGCTGTTGTTGTCCGGGATGGCCTGGGCCGGAGCGCCCAAGGTTACCGGCGAGATCCAGTTCATCAACGGAGGGCTTGAAGCCTACTCCGCCGTGAGCGTGCACGCTGACTGGGGCAACCAGACCGCGGGCGGCTGGTTCACTTATTCGGACGTGAACGGCGCCTATACGTTGGACGTTCAGTGCGTCAGCATCGACGTTGCGGCGGGAACCGCGACATTCGTGGGCGTCGTGACAGAGAGTACCCGGACCGATATCGTCGTCGGCAACAACATACAGATCTGGCTGGTGGATAATGGCAAGCCAGGGCAGATCCAGAAGGCAGGCGGCACTCCGGACGGCATCCAGGGCAACGTTGGTGACTGTGCGAAACTGGGCACTGCACCCCCGGGGCCGATGCTGCCCGCAATCGCAGGCAACATTACGGTGCACGATAAGTAGAAGGCGCCAATTGGACGCCGAAGCGGCTCCCGTCCTATCGGGGCGGGGGCCGCTTCCTCGTCCGGAGACCGCGCGTTGAGGTATGCGGGTGGATCAGAGATGAACGCCGATACGAGCCGCGACCTGCCGAATTGGTCCGCGAACAATGATATACCCGGTCAGACAGGTCGATATTGCTCTTTTCCGGCCCAGGTGGTATCATGCTGGTGAACGCCGGGTTCGGTTCCCGCTCCGTACGGAGCACCGGGTGAGACGCATCTTATGAACGGCTACCGACACAAATGCAGGAGGCTCTCGTGGATGACGGCCATGCTGGTCGTCCTTTCCACGTGGCTTTCGGTCGGATGGGAGTGCACCGGCGCATCGGCGGCGGCCCCTGTTGTGGGGGCGGCCTCCGGTATGTCGTGCCATATGACCGCGGCATCCGTCGCCGACGGCTCCGCGTGCGCTATGCCGTGCTGCCAGCAGCAGACCCGGTCGTCCGGACCGCAAGGGCTCGGTTCCCAGCGCCATTCGTCTCCCCTGACGTGCATGGCGCCGAAAACCAGCCAGACAGACATCATCGTTGCCGACGTTCACCCGCCCGTTGTCTGTTTGGTGATCTGCGTCGTCCCGTCACTCCTGTTGCCGGCGATCGACGCGGCTGTCGCCAGCCTGGCTCCGCCGTCCACCATACCGCTACCGCCGCGGGACCCACTGTCCCGCATCCTCAGTTCGCGCGCCCCTCCTTCTCTCGCGTAACAAGCACTTGGCACGCGGTCCCCGTGGGACGGCGTGCAACGGCGGCTTCGTTGCGGCCGCATGTCGGGATAGCCTGAGGACATCCGTCCGCCGAGCATCCCGGCGCGCACCTTCCAACCCTGCACGTTCGCATTGACCGGCAAGTGGCCCGCACGGGCGTTTGCGAGCTAGCGTTTAGGCGATGGGAAGGTGACGCAACCCACTCAGATTCCATCCGGGCCGTCGGCTTGCTCATCACGAGTTCGCGTGGCGGGGGTGGTATCCGTCTGGATCGAGAGAAAGGTTTTTGCGATGAACGAACTCTCAATATCGAGGATGGGGTGGATGAGAAGCGTGCGGACCCTGTCGGCGGCCCTCGCCGCTCTTCTCACATTGGGGCCGGCCTTCGCCGGGCCCCAGGCCCGGGTCGGCCCCTATACCATTGAAGTGGCCACCGATCCCGCTGTGATCGCGGTTGGCGACGCCAGACTCCTTATCCGGGTGACGGATGCCTCCGGAAAGCCGGTCGACGGCGCCACGGTAAGCGCGTTGGTAAAGATGCCGGCCATGGACATGGGGGAGGTCGAGCGTCCTGCCTCGCCCGTCGCCGGGACGCCCGGCGTGTACGAGGCCAAGGCGGCGTTCGCGATGGCGGGCGATTTCGAGGCGACGGTGAAGGTTGCCGGCCCGAATGGCGCAGCCACCGGCAAGATACCCTTGAAAACGGGACAGGACACCGGCGCTCTTTCGGCGACTCAAGCGGCAGGCGGCAGCGCGCCGTCCGGCCCGTCCCCGGCCCGGTTCCTGCCTTGGCTCCTCCTTGTGGCGGGGGCGGCGTTCATCGTCCATCGCATGCGCAAGACGGGGCAGCACATGAACTGGAAGGCTGTCCTGCACTGGCAGTTCCTGGTCGGCATCGCCATTCTCATCGTCCTGTTCCTCATCGCAAGCTACGCGGTTGGTCACTGGCGCCGCCCGGGTTCCATGACGCCGCTCGAAGCGCAGGGCATGGAGATGAACACGCCCGCGCCTCCCGGAACGGCGCCTGTGCAACTTGCCTCGGTGACGCGCGGACCCATCGACAGCACGGTCACATACACCGGTCAGGCGGCCGGCTTCTATGAGCAGGACGTTGTGGCGCGGGTGCGCGGTGTGATCGTGGATATGCCGTGCTACATCGGGGACCACGTGGTCAAAGGCCAGGTCGTCGGGCGCCTGGATACGAGTGAAATCGACCCGAAGATCGCCGAGAACCTGGCCATGGCCGATTCCGCCCAACAGGGCATCGTCGCGGCTCGCGCGGAATACAGGCAGGCGCTTGCGGCGGTCGCACAGGCGCGGTCAGAGAGCACCGGGAAGCAGAACGGAGTGCTCGACTCGCGCGCGAACCTCACGGCGGCGCAGCAGGAGAAGGCGGGCGCCCAGGCCGCGCTTTCGTCGGCGCAGTCGCAGCTATCCGACGCCCAGGCGCAGTTGGACTCGGCGACGGCGGACAACCTTTACTGGCAGGCCCAGGTTGGACGCACGCGAAGCCTGGAGAAAGCCGGCGCGGTCTCGGGCGAGGAGTTGCAGAAGGACGTCGCATCGGCGCAGGACGCCGCCTCCAAAGTCCGCCAGGCGCAGGCGCTCATCGCGAAAGTAAAGGCTGACATCCGGGTGGCACAGGCCGCCAGCCGCAAGGCGGACGCGATGATCTTGAGCGCGCGGGCCAAAATCGCCCAATCCGGCGATGAAACTGACGCAAGCCGCGCGCAGATCCGGACGATGCAGGCCGCCGCGGATGCGGCGAAGCAGCGTATCGCGCAGGCCGAATCCGCGCTCCTGCAGGCCGAGGCGGTCGTCACGCAGAGCTCGACCCAGCGCGATTTTGCCGTGCTGCGATCGGGCATTAACGGCATCGTCAGCCGGCATGGCCCCAACATCGGTCAGCTCATGAGCCCGGGCCAGGTGATCCAGACGATCGTCCAGGTAGACCCGATCCGGCTTCAGGCGAACGTCGCCGAGTCGGACCTGGCGAAAATCCGCGTCGGATCGCCGATCACCATCACCAGCGCCACGCGGTTGCGCACCCCCGTCCGGGCGCGGGTGACATCGATCACCCCGAGCCTCGATCCAACAAGCCGCACCGGCGTGGTGGAAGCGGTCCTTCCAAACCCGGACGGCCGCTTTGCGCCCGGGCAGTACGTGGTCATGAGCATCTCGGTAGGTCGAAACGCGTCGTCGCTGCGCGTTCCGACCGCTGCGGTTCACTGGCGCACGCCGGCGACGGGTGACGCCGTCAGCACGCAGGGCACGCCGTATGTGTGGGTCGCGGCGCCAGCCTCGGGCGGCCGATACACGGCTCGCATGGTGGACGTGGTGGTTGGGCTGACCGGCGGGACGACAACGGAGATCACCTCGGGTCTGAACGAAGGACAGAAGGTCGTAACCGTAGGCGCCGACACGCTCAGCGACGGGGATACGGTTGCTCCCGCCGGGTCGTCCGCGGCCACGTCTGGCCCGTCCTCGCCCAGTTCACCTGCCGCGGGTTCGATGCCCGGGATGAAGATGTAGGGCCATTCGATGAACACACCAAACAAACCCACGCGGTTCGATGTGCACGCTGTGAATCCGCTGCATTTGATCCACAAATGGTCCATCGAGCATCCCTATGTCATCGTCTCGTTCTACATCGCGGTCATCGCCATGGCCTACATCGCGCTCTCGGGGCGGATGCCCCGCCGCTTCGCGCCCTACGTGCAGAGCCCGATGCTGGGCGTCGTCACGATGATGCCGGGCCTGTCCGCACAGGAAATGGAGATGTACGTCTCCAAGCCGATCGAAGAGCAGATCGTCAACGTGAAGAACCTGCGCTACGCCCGCAGCACGTCGCAGGACGGTTTCTCCATCGTGACCCTCGAGTTCTACTACGGGTCGGATATGCAGAAGGCGCAGACCGACGTGCAGTCCCTGCTGAACGTCATCCAGGCCAACCTGCCCGTGACCGGGGCGAACATCAAGCCGTCGTGGGTTGTTTCCGTGGACCCGTTGAACTTGCCCGTGGCCACCTTGAGCCTGCGCGGCGACCCGGACAAAGGCTGGGATCCGGTCAAACTGCGCGAGTTCGCGGACAACGACGTCGTGAACGCTATCAAGCCCGTAAAGGACGTGTACTCGGTCGTGCCGTTCGGCGGCTACCGGCGGCAGATGCAGGTCATCGTCGATCGGAGCAAGGTGGCGGCCTACGGCCTCTCCATCCTGGACGTGAAAAACGGTATCGACCGTTACAACGTGGCGCGCTCGGCCGGCACCGTGACATCCGGGACGGGCGAGGGCATCGTCCGCGTGAACACCCTGGCGACCAGCGCACAGGACGTGCTGAACTACCCGATCACCAGCGTGAAACCCGGCGTGCCAGCCGCGGCGCCGCCTGGAGACACCGGCGGCTCCGGGGGCGGCGCCGCGATGGGCATGGGCGGTGGCGGCGGCGCATCGGCCGCCGCTCCGGCACCCGCACCGACGGCACCATCGTCTACTTCGCCGCGTGTGATCTATGTCCGGGACGTTGCCAGGGTGGTGGATACGCACTGGGAGCGCCGCAGCGCCTACCACTACCTGAAGAACGACGGAGCAGGGCCGGCCGAGGTCATCCCGTCCATCGAGGTGAACGTTATCCAGAACCCCGGGGCAAGCGCCGCGGAGGTGGAACCCGCCGTGCTGCAGGCCGCGCGCGATCTGGAACGTCAGAACCCCGGCATCCATTTCGACGTGGCGTATGACAGCGCGCACTTTGTGAACATTCTCTTCGAGAACGTCTGGCACGAACTGGCTGTGGCGATCCTGTTGACCGCGCTGGCGGTCCTGTTTTTCCTCGGGGAATGGCGGGGGACGGTGATCGCGATGATCACGCTGCCGACGTCGCTGGCGATGGCCATCCTCTTCATGATGCCGCTGGGGATGACGTTCAACTCCGGCACGCTCATCGGCCTGCTGCTGTCGATCGGGCGCCTCGTGGACGACTCGATCATCGACATCCACGCCGTGGAGCGCCACCTCCGAATGGGAAAGGACCCGAAAACGGCGACCATCGACGGCATCGCCGAGGTCCGCCTCGCGGTCATCGCGTCCACGCTGATGATGGTCCTGGCGCTCACCCCGCTGCTTTTCTCGGGCGGGCTGGTCCAACTGATGTTCCGCGAGTTGGTCTGGCCGATCATCTTCGGCCTGCTGGCTTCGATGCTGGTGTCGTTCACCCTCACCGCCCTCCTGTGCGCCAATTTCCTGCGGCACGAGGAGGAGCGGGCGGCGGACCGCAAGCATCCTGTGCTGAAGTGGCTTTACGTACCGCTCGATCCGTTCCAGCGCGGCCTGAACCGCCTCGAAGCGTGGTATGCCCGTTCCATCGACTGGATGCTGGAGAACCGGTTCTGGTCGTTTGCCCGCATCGCGGCGGTCGTGATCATCGGCTTCACGTTCTACTACTTCCTGGGCTCCGAAATGATGCCGTTGGCGGATGTGGGCCAGGCAAGCGGCCTCCTGGAGATGGCGCCCGGAACGACGTTCGCACAGACCGAGCAGGCCGTTCAGCAGGTCGAGAAGATCATGCTCAAGTACCCGGAGTTGCAGAAGGGCAGTATAGAGATCGGCCAGGAGACGATGTTCGAGTCTTGGAACCCGTTCTTCACCGGCTACCAGATGCCCCAGGTGAACGCGGCATCGATGATGCTGACTTTCAGCGACAAGGGAGAGCGCAAGCGCACTATTTTCCAGATGATTGACTCGATTCAGAAGGAGGCTCTGGCAGCGGTTCCGGGCATTCGGCGGTTCCAGATCAAGGAGATGGGCTCGGATGTGATGGCGACCTCCGCCGCGCCCGTCCACGTGAACATCTACGGGCCTGACCTGGCAACGCTGGACCGCCTCGGGCGGCAGGTGCTGAAGGTTGCGGACAGGATGCCCGAGATGTACCAGCCCGGCACGACGTGGAGCATGAGCCTGCCGGACTACGAGATCAAGGTGGACCCGCAGCGCGCCCAGGAAGTGGGCCTCTCGCCAGAGAGCATCAGCCAGCAGGCTTACTACGCCCTCCGCGGAGGCCTGACGAACGAGTTCTACCGGCTGCCCAACCGGCGCCAGGACACTATCCTGGTCCGGTACGACCAGGCCGACCGCCAGACGGCCCAGAACGTTGAAGCCATGTACGTCACCGGCCCGGACGGCCGTCAGATACCGCTGAAGAGCGTGGCGACCGTCGAGCGCACCGTGGCGCCGTCCGTGATCGAGCACGATCAGATGAAGCGCGTCATCGGGGTTACCGGCTTCTACCGGCTTGGTAACCTGCCATCCATGGACGTCGTGATGAACCTCGTCTCCAACACCTACGCGGGGAATCCCAAACTGGGAATTCAGAGAGTGAACTTCCCGCCGGGATACGGGATGGAGATGCGCGGCGATATGACGCAGATGATGGACTCTTTCCGGCGCCTCATCGGCGGGCTGGCGCTCGCGCTGATCTTCATGTACCTCGTGCTCGTCGCCCAGTTCCGGGGGTTCCTGCAGCCGTTCCAGATGATCGTCAGCCTCCCGTTGGAACTGGCCGGCGTGTTCATCGCGCTGTTCATCGCCCACCAGGCGTTCTCAACCGTCTCGATCCTCGGCGTCATCGTGCTGACCGGCATGGACATCACCACCGCCGTGCTGATGATCGACCTGATCGTGAAGTACCGCGACCGCGGGGTTCCTCGGGACCAGGCCATCCGCGAGGCGTGTCCGCAGAGGCTTCGGCCGATCCTGATGACCTCGGCCATCAGCCTCATCGTGCTCCTGCCGGTGGCGATCGCGCCGAAGACCGGGCTGGACGCCTACCAGCCGCTCGCGACGGCCGTGTGCGGAGGATTGCTCGTCGGCACGGTGCTCTCGCTGATGGACATCCCGATCATGCACACGTTCATGGACGACTTCATCCGCTGGGTGAACAAGACGTTCCTGGGGCGCGATTGGGAGTGGCCGGTGACTGATGAGCCCGGCGCCGGGCCCGTAGAAGAGTCAGTAACGACAGGAGCTGCGAAATGAGCAACACGAACAAGCGTGGCGCTAATCGGACGCGCCTCGCACCATCGACTGAAGTCGACGGCTGCCCACCCAAAAGTCGGCTGAAGCCGACTGCGGACAAACCGTCTTCAGACGGTGTCGATTATCAGACGTTGGCTTCAGCCAATGGCAGGCGACCACTCATCAGGGTCGGCCCGGGCCTGGTTCTGGCGGTACTCGCGAGCATCGCGGTATGGGCGTTCATGCCAAGGCAGCCGAGCGGTCCGAAGATATCACCTTCGCCGGCGTCAATGCCTGCGATCTCGAGCGCGCCGGATCCGCACTGGCTCCTCCGTCAGGCGGATGCCCTCGGGTTGACCCCCGTCCAGGCGTTCAAACTGAGCCGCCTCGTCAACCGGTGGGACCGCGATACAGCCGGCCTGAAGCGGGACCTGGACGCCGCGGCAGCGGACCTTCGAAGACGCATGCCGAGCCGGCCGGAGGCGAAACTCTCCGTTCAGAAGATGCAGCAGGACGCCGGCCCGATGGCGGCGTTGTCGGGACAGATGGCGGACGCCCGCCGCGCATGGTGGGCGGAAGCGAGGACCGTACTGACGCCCAGCCAGCGGGCCAAAGCCGAGGCGGCCTGGTCCGACCAGTGGTCCGGGCGTGGCACGGCGAAAGAGGAGTCGAGGTAGCACCATGAACAAACCAATGAGCATAATATTGTCCCTCAGTCTCGCGGCGCCCCTTTGGGCGCAGCCGGCGAGCGTTCCGGACACCTCAGCCGCCGGAGCGCTCGGACCCATTCTGGCATCGCGGCCGGTGATCCACCAGGCGCTCACCATCGATCAGGCGGTCGAGATCGCACTGAGGGAGAGCCCGGTGGTCAGGGGCTCCGCCGCCGATGTTGACGCCGCCATTGGGCGTCTCCGGGCGGCCCAGGCGGAGCGGCTGCCATGGCTATCCACCAACGCCTTCGTTTCCACAGGCAATTCGGCGAGCGTGATGTCAACGCCGCCTCCGACACAGCCGGCGGCGATCATGGCGCTGCCGGATAGAAGGTTCACCGACCTGAACCTATCGCTGATGCTTCCGCTCTTCACGGGCGGGCGGTTGGAAGCTATGATCAGGCAAGCGGAGGCGCTTCGGCGCGCCTCGGATGCAGATCTCGCCGCACAGCGCCAGACAGTGGCACTGATGGCCCGCACCGCTTTCCACGACGTGCAGGCCCGCCGCTCTCTCGTCGACGTTGCCAAAGCGCGGCTGACGGAGAACGAGGCGCGGCTCAAGAACGATCAGGCACGCTTCCAGGTCCAACAGATTCCCGAGTACTATCTCAGGCGCGACGAAGCGGAGGTCGCGGCCGCGCAGCAGGAAGTCACGAATGCGAAGCGGGACGCCGACCTCTCTGTTGTCCAATTGAAAACCATCATGGGGATCAGCCCCGCGTCGCAGATCGATGTCTCCGGCAGCCTGGCCGATCCGTCCGCGGAGTTTCTGACGGGCCTAACCCGCCAGGCGCCATCTATGGCGTCAGGAGGCGCTGCATCGACATCCGATGATCTGTCGGCACTGCTGCGGCTGGCGGAACGGCAGCGTCCTGAGCTTCGGGGGGCAGAAGAGCGTTTGAGGGGCGCCGGCCACGAGGTCCGATCGGTGCGCGGGGCCTACCTCCCACAGGTCAGTGTGGGCGTGATGGGCGACTGGATGAAGATGGGCGGCGATCCATCGCAGACAGGGACCACCGCCGCGCTCATCGCGTCCTTCCCGCTCTACAACGGCGGGCAGCGCGAGGCGCGGCTGCGGGAGGCGGACGCGATGCGCAGGCGCTCGGAGCAGGATCGGCAGGAGGCTGCCCTCCAGGTGGCGCAGGACGTGAGTACTGCCCTGCTGAATCTGCGTGCGGCGGAGCAGAATGTGGCAACGGCAAACGCGGGCCTGACAGCCGCCGAGGCGGAGTACAAGGCGGCGCAGCTGCGGTACGATGTGGGACGCAGCATCGTGGCGGAAGTCCTCGACGCGCTGGCTTCGCGCGTCCACGCCCAGAGCGACGTCGTGCAGGCCCGGTACCAGTATAACGTGGCGCAGGACCAATTGCTGCGAGCCGTGGGCGGACTTCCGGCGCCGGCGACGAGATAATCCGCGATTTCGCCCGCCGGCAAGGTGGAACCGCCCATCCGTACACCTCAGACGCCGGAATTTCCGCGGAACGCTACCGTCACAGTTACGGTGGCCGCGTCCTGGTGAAGCGCCAGAACCCAGCCGTTCGCGTCGGCCGCCGTCTTGCAGAGGGCCAGGCCCAGTCCGTTGCCGCCCGTCTCGGAATGGCGGTCCGCGTCCGGGCGGTAGAACGGCTCGAAGAGACGATCCCGGTCGAGCGGTTCACACGGTCCGGTTTCGTTGACAATGGAGAGCTCGGGCGCGGGTCCCTTCGTCAATCTGATATCCACACGGCCTTCCGGCTTCGAGTACTTCACGGCGTTCTCCACCAGATTTCGCACCACCATCTCCACGTGGGTCTCCGGCGCGAATGTCTGGCTGTCGTCCGGGATATCGAGCGCTAGATGCACCGCGCGGCGTTCGGCCAGCGGGGCGTAGGCCTCGGCGACCCGCTCGACGACCGAGACCAGGTCCACCCGCTCGCGCGGTGTCTGGCCGGTACCCGACTGGAGCCGGTTCAGCGCGAGGAGATCCTGCACCAATCGGGACAGGTATCCGGCCTGCTCGCGTGCCTCCTCGATGGCGGCTTCGTATTCCTCCGGTGGGCGCTTGCGCGTGAGCGCCAGCTCGAGGTGCCCCTGCAGCGCCTGCAGCGGAGTGCGCAGCTCGTGGGAGGCTGCGGCGTAGAACCTGTGACGGGCCGCCGTCGCCTCGTACAGCCGGTCCAGAAAACCGTTCAGGGTCCCCACCAGCGTGACCACCTCCGCGTCGTCGGATGGGGCGGACAATCGTACGCTCGCCAGATCGGCGGACGCGCGGGCGGCCTGGCGGCTGAGGAGTTCGATGGGCGACAGCGTGCGGCCAACAAGCACCCAGGCGCCGGCGCCCGTACCGAGAAGCACAACCACGCACAGGGCGGCCAGACCGAAAGCCTCCCGCCTGAGATCGCGTTCCGTCTTCACCCACGGCATGCCGAAGACGACCGTGTCCGACCCGAACTGCAGCGGCACGGTCCTCCACGCCGGGTGGGCGGCCCGGGGCGCCGCGGGGAGCTCTCTGTCCGTGGCGGACACGAGGTTGCCGGACCGGTCATACAGCGCGAGGGTAATGCCCTGGGAGCGGCGCTGGGCCGTTTCTTCGGCCATTTCGGACAGAATGGCGCGACGCCCGCCGTTTCCAACTTCGGCCCGGAACTGAGACGCCGCAGACCGCAGCAGGGAATCCGCCTCACGCTCGGCGGTCTGCCGCGCAAACCAGACGAGGCCGCTCCCGAGGACCAGCAGGAGCAAGGCGGCGATCGCCGTGAACGTCAGGGTCATCCGCGCGCGAATGGAGGACATCATCCCGGCGCCTCAATCCGGTAGCCGGTCCCGCGCACCGTGTGGATCAGCGGAACGGCGTGTCCTTTGTCGATCTTGCGGCGCAGGTAGGAGATGTAGACCTCAAGCACGTTATCCGTGCCGGCGAAGTCGTATTGCCAGACGTGCTGGAGGATCATGGAGCGGGTGAGGACGCGCCCCGCGTTGCGCATCAGGTACTCCAGGAGCGCATATTCCGTAGCGGAGAGCCGGATGTCCCGGCCGCCCCGGGCCGCCTGCCGGGTCGCAGGGTCCAGCGTCAGATCGCCCACCGTGAGCAGGGCCGGGGAGGAGACACCGCGGCGCAGGAGGGCGCGCATGCGAGCGAGCAGTTCTCCGACGTGGAAGGGCTTCACGATATAGTCGTCCGCCCCGCTGTCGAGGCCCTCGATCTTGTCCTCCGTCGTGTCTTTGGCGGTGAGGATCAGGATAGGGATGCCCACGCCGTTTGCCCTGAGTTGTTTGCATACGGAGAATCCGTCAAGCCCGGGCAGCATCACGTCAAGAAGGACAAGGTCGAACTCCTCCGCGTTCGCCAGCCCAACCGCCGCGAGGCCGTTGTGCACCACGAATGAGGCGTAGCCCGCTTCCCGGACAGCTTGTTCCAGGAAACGGGCCACACTGGGATTATCTTCGACTATGAGCACGTACAACGCTCAGGGTCCTCCATCAGCCTTCCGTGAACCTCACGTCGCGGGTTATTTGCGGACGACCTCGAGGACTGCAAACGAGCCCGCCAGGAATCGTCGGCGGCGCGGGTTGGCGCCGGGCGCCGGCGGCGCCGGGTCCGGCTTGGCCGTCACGAGGAAAACATGTCCGTTTTTGGTGTCCAGCGCCATGGTGCGGGCGCCGGGCTCGGTCTTCGCCGTTTCCACAACGGAATACTTGTCCGGCGAGTCCTCATGAATCACGGTCAGCGTGCCGTCGCGCCCGTTGGGGCTGAATGCCAATCCCGTCTTGCTGTCGAACGCCAGTCCGTCCGCCCCGTTGCCGATCGCGGGGGTGGCGACCACTTTGCCAGCCTTCGGGTCGGAGACGACCATCATGCCGTTGGCGCAAGCGCTGAACAGGCGGTCGTGCACGTGATCGATCGCGAGCCCGGTGGGCCCGTCGCCCGGCGCGAGGGACCAACGCTTCTTGACGGTCAGCGCCTTCGCGTCGAAGGCGACGATCTCGCTGGTATCCTCAAGGTTCACGTATACCGTCCCTTTGCCGTCCGGAACGGCGAACTCCGGCTTGCCGCCGAGAGCCAGCGTTCCGGCGACCTTGCCGGTTGCGGTATCGATGGCGGTTGTATCATTGGTGCCGCCGTTGAAGCTGAACACGCGTTTAGTGGCGGGATCGAACATCATGATGTCCGGACCGCGGCCGACAGGGATGGACCCGGCGGGCTTGAGCGTCTTGGTGTCGAAAACCGCGACGGTGTTGTCGGCCCCGTTGCTCACGTAACCCCGGCCGAGGGCTGGGTCGAACGCGATGTCGTGGACGCCCCCCGTCTGGGGGATTGTCCCGACGAGCGCGTGTTTGGCCGTGTCAAACACCTGCACGACGGCGGATCGGCCGATATACAGGCGCCCTGCGGAGTCCAGTTCGATGGCATCCCATCCGCCGTCGCCACCGATCACGGTGCTTGACACGATCTGGTATCCCGGCGCGGCGGGTTTCGCCCAGCCGGCGGCAGCGGCGGTTCCGGCCAGGACGGCCAGCGCGATTCGCAATTTCATTCAGCGTCTCCTTTCGATTGAGAGACAGGTGTCGCCGAGGCGGGCGCGGGCTGGCGGGAGACTTGCCAGCGCCTCATCGCGACGTAGAGAAGAGGGGCAAATACGAGCGTAAACATGGTGGAGAACGTCAGGCCGCCGATGACGGCGATGGCGAGAGGTTTCTGCATCTCGGCGCCGGCGCCAAGGCCCAGCGCGAGTGGAACGAGGCCAAGGATCGCTGTCAGCGTCGTCATCAGGATCGGCCGCAGGCGCACCTCTCCGGCGTGAACCACGGCCTCCTCAAATGGGACGCCTTCGTGCTCCGCCTTCTGTGCGCGGTCCAACAGCAGGATGCCGTTCTTCACAACGATGCCCACCAGCATGATCGCCCCCATGAACGAGGACACGTTCAGCGGCGTGCCGGTGGCCCACAGCCCGAAGGTTACGCCGAAGAGCGAGAGCGGCATCACCGCCAGGATGACGCTTGGCGCCGTGAAACTGCCGAACTGGAAGAGCATCACGGCGAAGACCAGCAGGATGGCGAGCAGAAGCACACCCAGGAGCCCGCGGAACGACTCGGATTGACTCTGGAACTGCCCGCCCAGTTCATAGGACACCCCCGGCGGCAGCGGCATCTTGCGCATGCTCGAAGAGACGTCTCGCATCACGGAGCCCAGGTCGCGTCCGGTGAGGCCGGCGGTCACGTTCACCACCCGACGCTGATCCTCGCGATGCGCTTCCGTCGTGCCCGGCACCGTCTCGACAGAGGCCAGGGCCGACAGCGGGAGGTTGAAACCGTTCGGCGAGCGGATGGGGATCGCCGCCATCGACACGGCATCCGACCGGAAGGCATCGGGGAACCGAACCCGAACATCCACTTGACGGTCGCCTTGCAGAAGTTTGGTGGCCACATCGCCGAACATCGCCGCCCTGGCCTGGTTCGCCACCGCGTCCGGTGTGAGGCCCGCCCGGCCGGCGCGCACCGGATCAACGCGGGCGACGAGTTGCGGTCCGGCCTCAACGACGCCGCTCTGAACGTCAACCGCGCCTTTCACGGCCTCCAGCCGGCCCGCCACGGTGCGAGCCAGGCCCTCGAGTTGGGCCTGGTTCGGCCCGAACATCTTCACCTCGATGGGCGCGGCCTCCCCGGCGAGATCGCCGATGAGATCCTGGAGGACCTGGATGAAATCCACCTCAACGCCCGGAACGCTCTCCGTGATACGGCCGCGCACTTCGTCCATCACCGCCTCGATGTTGTGCCGGGGGCTGCCCTTCAGGACCACGGCAAAATCGCCGGTGTTCGGTTCCGTGATGAAGAAACCCATTTCGGTGCCCGTGCGCCGGGAGTAACCCTGCACCTCGGGCGTGTCCTCGAGAATCCTCTCGATCTGGCGCAGCACACGGTCGCTCTCGGCCAGGGATGTGCCGGGCGGCGTCCGGTAGTCCAGCACAAAAGCCCCCTCGTCCATGGTCGGCATGAATCCGCTTCCCAGACGGGTGGCGAAGAGCAGCGTCAGCGCAACGATTCCGGCGGCTCCGGCGGGCAGCACCCAGCCCCGGCGCAGCGACCAGCGAAGTATCCGTTCATACGCGCGAATGGTCCGTTCGAAGAGCCTCCCGTGCTCCCTGGCGCCGTGCGGCACGCGCAGGTACGCCGCACACAGGGATGGGCTGACGAGGAGAGCCAAGGCGAGCGAGACCAGCAAGGCGATGGTGAGGGTCACGGCCAAGGCGGTGAAGAATGCGCCGGCGACGCCTCCGAGCAAGACGAGAGGCAGGAAGACGACCACGGTCGTGAGCGTCGATGAGATCATCGGCGCGGCGATCTCCGTGGCGGCCATCTGGACCGCCGAGCCGGCAACCTCGCCGTGCGACAGGTGGCGGAAGACGTTCTCGACCACGACGATGGCATCGTCGATCACGAGTCCGATCCCAACGGCCAACGCGCCCAGCGTCATCAGGTTCAAACTGAGCCCGGCGAGGCGCATCAGGAGGAACGTGATGAGCACCGTCAGAGGGATGATCGCGCCCGTCACGAGCGTGGCCCGGACATTTCCCAGGAACATCAGCAGGACAAACACCGCGAGGACAAAGCCGATCAGCACCGCGTCCCGAACGCTGCCGACGGCTTCGCGGATGAGGACGGACTGATCGTAGAACGTGCCGACATCGATGCCGGGCGGCAGGTCGGCCCGCAACCGTTCCATCGTCTTTACCACTGCCTGCACCACGGACATCGTGTTCGCGTCCGGCTGGCGCACGATGTTCAGCAACACCGCCTCAGCGCCGTCCGCCGTTACCACGGTGGTGCGGTCCTGCACCGAAGCCCGAACCGTCGCAACATCTTTGAGCGGCACAGGCACGCCGCCTCGTTCCGCGACGGTGACGCCTTCCAGTTGGGCAAGCGTCGCCGTTTCGCCTGACACCAGCACCTGGTAGTTCTGGAAGCGGCGATCCATGCGCCCGGCGGACCGGACGACGTTTGCCTGCGTCAGCGCCTCCTCGATATCCGGAAGCGACAGGTGATAGGCGGCGAGCCGCTGCGGATTGACCTCAACGGCGATCTCCGGCGCGCGTCCTCCCTGCACCACCACGCGGGCCACGCCGGGCACGCGGGCGAGCTGGGGCTGCAGAGTGTAGGTGGCGAGGGTCCACAGCTCGGACTGCGAGAGCGTTTTCGAGCGCAGCGAGAGCCCATAGATGGGGAACACGGTGGGGTTCATGCGTTCCGCCGTCACCTCGATATCCGGCGGCAGGTTCGTCCGCGCCTCGCTGATGCGCGCCTGCGTCATCTGCTGTGCGGTGAGCATATCGGTGCCCCACGAGAAATCGATGGACAGCTCGCTGGCGCCCCGCTGCGTGGTGGAGCGGATCTTGCGCACGCCCGGCACGTTCGCCACGGCCTGCTCCAGCGGCCGGGTGACGCTGGCTTCCATCATCTGCGCGGGCGCGTCGCCACCCTCGGCGATGACGACCAGGCGCGGGAACGTTACATCCGGCAGGATGGCGACGGGGAATGTGAAGAGGAGCCATCCGCCCACTACGCAGAGCGCGGCTGTCACGAACAGGATGGCCTTGATATGCCCTGTGGCGAAGCGCGATAGCCTCATTGCGCCTGCGCCCCCGCGGGCTTCACTTTGGCGCCGTCCGGCAACTCATACTGCCCGACGCGGATCACCGTTTCACCGGGCTTGAGTCCCGAGCGCACTTCCACGAAGGCGTCCTGTTCCGGGCCGAGGGTTACCGTCCGCTGGTGCGCCGTGCCATCCGGCGAGACGGTGAAGGCCACACTTTTGCCCTCGCGCGAAACCACGGCCTCCTTCGGGATGGCCACGCCGCGCGGGTCGCTGTGGACGATGATACGGGCCATGGCAAACGAGCCCGGCTTCAGGCGCCCGCCCGGGTTGGCCACGGCGATGCGGACGCTGAGAAGGTTTGTCTGCGGATCCACCTGGCCAACGGTGAGGACGCGTCCCGCCGCCGTCTGCGGCCCCGCGTTCAGGCGCACAATCTGGCCCGGTCGTACGCCCGCGCCCTCGCCTTCGGGCAGATTCGCGAGGAGGTTGAGGGACGTTGTATTGGCGATTTCCAGGATCGGCGAAGCGGGATCGGCCGTATCGCCGGGGTTGGCCATCCGGTGGGTCACTATCCCCGGGATGGGGGAGCGCAGCACGGTATACGCCGCCGCCGCTTGCATTGATATCGCCTCCTGGCGCTTCGCCTCCACCAGCAGGGTCCCCTGCTCGGCCTGCCTCAATGCCGCCTTGGCCTGGCGCACATGGGCGTCTCCGCTCTTTCGCGCCTGTGCCAGCGCTTCCCGAGCGGCCTGCACCCGGAGTTCGGCGGCCCGGACGTCTTCGATTCGCGAACCGGCGCGCACGAGGCTCGCCTGGGCCTTCGCGCTGCCCAGACCGGACTCAGCGACGCTGAGCGCCGTCTGTGCATCCTCCAATTGACGCTTCGGGACGATACCCTTCTCATTGAGGTATTTGACGCGCTCGATCTCCGATGCCGCCCGATCCCGGGTCGCCTGGGCCTGACGTACCGCCTGATCCGCCTGGGCGATTTCCTGCGGGCGCGCGCCTGCGCGGGTCTTCGCCAGATCCGTCTCTGCCGATTGGAGGGTCGTGCGCGCCTGTTGAAGCGCGGCCTCCCGGTCGATCCCGGCGGCGTCCAGCGCGAGGCGCGCCGCGCGGAGGGCGCTGACCCTGTCCGATTCCGCCGCCTGCGCGCCATACCGGGCCTGGTTGGCCTGAGCGTTGGAAGCGCGGCTGTCAAGTGTCGCGACCACCTGGCCCGCCGCCACGCGATCGCCCTCGCGGACCGGAATCGTCTCGATGCGCCCCGCCGTTACGGCCGCCACCTTTGCGGAGTCTCCCTGCGCCGGCGCGAGCGTACCCTGGGCCACGACGATCGTCTCCATCGGCTGCACCGTCACGCGCGCCGTCTCCACGGCGACCGGCGCCGCGGCGGGTTCGCCCGCCGGGTCTGCCTTATTCGAGCGCCCGCATCCGGCGAGCGCCAGTGCAGTCAGTCCCAAAACGATTCCCTTTACGTTGCCGGTCCTCACGTCAGCGGTCCTCCAACAGCGTGCTCCAAAGTCGCCAGCGCGGTGTTCTCGTCGGCCAGCGCCCGGGCGTAATCGGCCTGCTCGTTCCGATATATCTGCTGCGCATCGAGGAGCTCCAGATAGGATGAAGCCCCGTGTTCGTAGCCCGTTTGCGCCATTTCCAGGAGCTCCCTGGCGCGGTCGAGCCGGCCCGAACGGAATGATTCGACCGATTTCTGTGAAAGCGTGAGCATTCGGTAGGCCTCATCGACCTCCAGCGTTGCCGTTCGCGTCGATTCAGCGAGCGCTGCCTGCTGCTCGGTGAGCGCCGCCTTCGCCGAGGCGACCGCGGCGCGGTCACGCCCGAGGTCCAGGAGGGGCAGCGTGAGGCCGATGCGGACCGAGCTTCCCCCGGTGGAAGGGTTGAGGGTGGAATGGCGGCCCTCCACGAAGATATCCGGCTGCCACGCTGCGCGCGCGCCCGAGACGTCCGATGACCGGGCTTCGCGAAGCCGCTGGGCCGCGGCGAGGTCTGGCCTCTGCCGCAGCGCCCTCTGCTGCAGCCCTTCGAGTGGCTGCGAGAAGGCTACGCCCTCCAGCTTGTCCGCCAGTTCCAGAGCGGCGTTCGCGGGCAGGCCGACGAGGCTCCTCAGTGCGGCGTAACGGTTTTCGCGCTCCGCGTCCGCGGCGTCCAGCGCCTGCCGGGCCCGGGTCGTTTCCACCTCGCCGCGAAGGACATTGCTGCGGGCGGCGTCGCCGGCCTGGAATTGGACCTGAGCGGCGGTTGCGAACGCCTCCGCCTCCGCCAGTGAATCGGCGGCCAGGGCGCGCTCCACGTCCGCCCGCAGGGCGGAGAAGTAGGCGGTCCTTACCGCGAGCGTGACGTCCAACTCGGCAAGCGCCAAGTTCGCGGCGGCGGCATCCCGTTCGGCCTGCGCCGCGTGGACCCTCGGCCCAACCTTGCCGGGCAGTTCCGCCGTCTGGCTGAGCACGACATCTTCGTCGAACCCGGCGGTCTCCGTGCTGCCGTAGGGCTTTGCCAGCGTGAGCGTCGGGTTGGGCAGCGCGCGGGCGCCCCGGATCCCGGCCGCGGCGCCCTTAAGTCGCGCGTCCGCTCCCCGCACCGGGAAACTATGGACATGCGCCTGACGGACGGCTTCGGCCAGCGAAAGCGGTATCGGCGCCGCCGCGAACGCGACGGAAGCGATGCCCGCCGCGAGAAGGGCGAGGCACCACGAGCGCCAAACTGGATGACGGTATTGCGGTCTCATAAGTAAAAGTATGTGCCGTGAGGCGTTTCAAACGGAGGCCGGCCCACCCGCGCTTGCGCGGGGGACCGGCCTGTACCGGTAGATAACGATTGGACGTAGCCTCAGTCCTTTTCGTTAGCCTCACCCTTCTCGACCGGCTTCGCTTTTGCGCCTTTGCCGGCGGCCTTCTTCTCGGCGGCGGCCTCTTTGGCCTCTTCCTTGGGGCTGGTCACTTCCACACTGGCGATCTTGCCGGTGTTGGCGTCCACCATCACTTCGCGAAGCGTCTTGGCTGAGCGAACGTTCACGGCGTACTGCCACTTTCCGTCTTCGTTCTCCAGGGCGACCTTGCCTACAACCTTGCCGGGGTACTTCGCCAGCGCGGCTTTGGACGCCTGGACAGCCGTAACCTTGACTTTGGGGGCCGGCGCTTTGGCTTTCGGTTTCGGTGCGGCCATCGCGGCGGACGCGATCAGCGCGGAGAGCGCTACGAACAACGCGGTCTTCTTCATCCTTCTACTCCTCCGGGAAAGGGGACAATAGTCATCCTCAACGATCAGGTTGAGCGCTGTACCTGAGAAGGGCCTTAGGCGAAGATGAGAATGCTCTCAGGTCCGGGGCCGGAGCGACACCCGCCGTCGCCGGAAGGCGGCATCTTTGGTCATACTTGATCTGGTGAAGCGGCCTCCGGTATTTAACCCGCCGCGGTGTTGGAAGGAAGTCCCATGCAAAGGCGATTGTTTGCCCTTTTCATCTCCGTCCTGGCCTCAGCGTCAGGTGTGCAGGCAGTAACCCCGACCGACCTCGATGTCACCTACATCGAGCGGACCCCGCGCTACGATTACGACGCCGCCAAGAACAACCCCGCGCCCGGTGACGTTGTGACTTTCACCGCGCATGTGATCAACTGGGGCGCCGCGGCAGTCAATTCCGTGCCCTTCAGCTGGCAGATCGATTCGGACCCGCCCACCACGGGCGTCATCGACTCGATAGCCGCCGGTTCGGAGAAGACCCTTACGCTTCCGTGGACGTGGCAATCAGGCAACCACACGGTCAATTTCACCATCGACCCGGCCAACACGATCGCCGAAACGACCAAATCCAACAACAGCATCACGGACCGTACCAACTCCATCATCGCCGGATTCTGGGTTGAGCAGACGGCTTACAACTATTTCCACGCCCATCAGCAGGACCTGAAGATAGGCTCCAATTCGTGGCAGGACTGGATACAGCGCCAGATGGCCCGGCAGAATTCGCTCTACGCCTCCGCAATTTATCCGTTGACCCCGCATGGCGTTCTGGACCGCGTACGAATCGACAAGATCGTGGTTGTGCCGGATGGCGCTCTGCCGTTGCACGGCGGCCTTGCTACAAACGACCCGGATATGAGCGACAAAACCGTGGACCTCATGTGGGGGTTTCCGGCCATTCAGGTAACCGGCAGCACTCAGTATTCCAATACAACCTCCACCGACGTCAACAACCCGTTCTATCTGGAGGGCTCCCTGATTCACGAGCTGGGCCACGCCCGCTACCTGGTGGATCAGTACGGTTATGACGTTCACAACACCTACAATCCGTCGACCGGCCAGGGTTACGACTCCGTGCAGATCCAGGAGGACGGGAAGCCGGTAGCAGGCACGGCCCTGATGCCGTTTATCGCGTTCAACGAAGTGCTCTACTACAACAAGAGCGGCGGCATTATGACGGGTCCCTACGGTTTCGTCTGGAGCCCTTACGAAGCGGCCGCGCTGAACCTCATCGCCGGACACCGCGCGCTGTGCGGCAATTACAATGCGCCTTGCAACATCGGCGCCTTCCTTAACGACCTGCCCCAGCGCAATCACGTTCGGTTCGTCGACTCGCAGGGCCGGCCGGTGGCCGGCGCGGACATCCGACTGTACCAGGCCACCGGCGGCCCCGGCTGGTATGGCAAGACATTTGACAACACGCCGGACCTTTTCTTCACCACGGACAGCAGGGGCTTGGCCGATATGCCTCGCAATCCCTTCAGCTCAGGGATGATCCAGGATACGTACGGCCTCACCAACGGCGTGGCGATCCTGCGCGTCCAGCACTCCAGCGGGCTGTGGTACCGGTTCATGGAAGTCACTGACTTCAACATGCAATACTGGTCCGGCGCCACGCAGGACGCGAACTACACCATCACTTTGCCCGGCGCCGTTGGCGCGATACCGTACACCGTCCAGGATGCCGCCCGCGCCCTGCAGATCGCTTCTGGCCTCGCCGCCCCCGGCGCCGGAGATTGGCCCGCTCTGGACTGGGACGGCGCTTCCGGAATAACGGCTCAGGACGCGACGGCCATCCTCCGGATAGCGCTGGGGCTCTGAGCCCTCGAACCCGGTCCGATCTTCAAGGCGCCGGGCGTATGACGCCGAAAATGAAGATCTGGCCGGAATGGAACGTGGCGTTCATCTCGAAGTTCTCGAATGCCTTGCCGCCAGGGATGGGATCGCTGCTGCTCCAGTAGGCCTTGCGCGCGTTGACAAGCACCCGGAGATCGGGGTCCACGGGTTCCGGTTGGCGCCAGTACTGGGTGAAATTGGGGCCCTCATAGCGCCACCAGCTTCGCTCTGGGATCTGGCGCGAGAGGCGCCACGCTTCCTTTTCGCTCCCGTCCGCCATCACGATTACGCCGGACTTGTCGCGTTTTAGCTCTCCCAGCGGGAAGACCGCGTGCCGTGTGAACCCCGTTCCGGGGTCCTCCGGCAGCGCATCGGAGACCGTTGCGGTCCTGTCTTTGAGATGCAGGTTGCGCAGGCGCTGGAGATTGCCCATAGTGGCCGTGAGGATGCACGTCCTCATCGGGGCGCTGTCCTTTTCCGCGTAGACCTCGAACCGGACCTCCATGGGGCTGTCCGCCCGCAGTTCCGCGATCAAATACGGGTGAGCTCCGTTCGCGAACTTTTCCATGCGGATCGTTTGCCGGAGGCGGTCCTTCGTGCGTTTCAACGGGCCGAACCAGAATTTTATGCCCGGCTTGCCGTCGCTGGGGCTCGGCTGAAGCTCGCTGAGGTCGCGCTTCCCCTCCTCGATGCAAGGTTCGACGGCGATGAAGTTGATCGAGCGCAAGCCGGCGTTTCCGGGCGTCACCGGCAGGACGATGCGGATCAGCCCTCGCGGTACTCCCCCCGGTTCACCCGGCACATAGGCATCGTGCAGGGCCAGGGTGATTCCGTTCCTTACCGTCCAGTGCGGCCCTGTGCCCAGCGGCTGTGTGAACGGACTCAACGGCGGCGCGGCGCCCGCGGCAACGGCGGCGGCCAGAAGGAGCAGCAAATAGCAGAGTTCTCTCATGGTTTCAGCCTTTGATGCCGCCCAGGGCGATGCCTTCCACCAGGAACCGCTGGGCAAAGATGTAGACGATGAGAACCGGAAATACAACGAAGCAGGCCCCGGCCATCAGGAGCGGCCAGCTCATGACGTAATGGCCCGAAGAGAGGGCGGAGATCGCCAGCGGCAACGTGCGCATCTCGTCGCTCTTCACCACGATAAGGGGCCAGAGGAAGTCGTTCCAGGTACCCAGGAATGTGAAGATGGACAACGTCGCCAGCGCCGGTTTGGCCAACGGGGTGATGATGCGCCACCAGATGGCGAGCTCCGAAGCGCCGTCCATGCGCGCGGCGTCCATATAGTCGCCCGGGATGGTGATCATGAACTGCCGCAGGAAGAAGATGCCGAACGCGGACGCGAATCCCGGCACCGTCAGGCCCGCGTACGAGTCCAGCCACCCGAGGTGCTTCATCAGCAGAAAGCACGGGATCATGGTGATCTGGCCCGGGATCATCATCGTGGCCAGCACCGCGATGAACAGGGCGTGTGCGCCGCGAAACTGGTATTTTGCGAAGCCGAAGGCGGCAAGGCTGTTCAGCAGCAGGCTCATGCCCATAACCGAGAAACTCACCACCGCGCTGTTGAAGAAAAAGCGGCCGAACGGGGCGATCTGCCACGCATCCCGGTAGTTCTGCCACTGCGGCGGCCAGGGCAGGATCTTGGGCGGCCACAGGAACGCCTGGGCATCGGTTTTCAGCGATGTGGACACCATCCAGAGAAACGGCAGCACCATCGTGAGCGCGCCGGCCACCACCAGTAACCAGATGAGCGCCCGCATTGCGGTTCTGCCCAGCGGGAGACGCCGTACCCGCGCGGGCTTCGTCCCGGCTGAGAGAGGGATTACTGCCATGTGGACATCCTCCGGTTGAAGAAGCGCCATTGAACGAGCGTCAGGCAGAGGACGATCACAAACAACAGGACCGCGAGCGCCGATGCGTAGCCCATCTCCAGGTTCTGGAAGCCGGTTTGCCAGAGGTAGAACAGGTATACACGCGTGCGGTCCAGCGGGCCGCCGCCTGTCATGATGTAAACGCTCTGGAACACCTGGAACCCGCCAATGACGCCCATCATGGTGAGGAACATCGTGGTGGGCGTGAGCAGCGGCCAGGTGACGTGCCGGAACTGCTGCCACGCGCCGGCGCCGTCGATCCGCGCGGCTTCGTAGACCTCGCCGGGAACGGAGCGAAGGCCGGCCATGTACACGAGGACACTGAAGCCCAATCCGTGCCATACCGCCACCATCGCCACGCACGGCATCGCCAGGTTCGGGTTGCTGAGCCAGCCCTGGCCGGGCAGCCCGATCCCGCGAAGGCCGGCGTTTACGAGGCCATACTCGGGGTTCAGCAGCCACTCCCATACGAAGGCCACGGCCACCAGGCTGGTAATATTCGGCAGAAAGTAGATGCCCCGTGTGACAGACCTGCCGGCGAACCACTTTTCGTTCAGCGCCAGGGCAACGATCAACGAGAGTATCAGGCCGGCGGGCAGCGTGAGGGCGACGTACAGGACCGTATTGAGGAGCGTGCTTCGAACCAGCGGGTCTTCCGCGAGGCGCCGGTAATTGGCGGCCCCGACAAAGCGGGCGGGCAGGATGCCGTCAAAACCTGTGAAGCTGAGCACGATGCCCCACACGCAAGGCAGCACGACGAACACGCAGATGATGAGGAGCGCCGGCGCGATGAAGTCCCAGCCCTCCGAGCCCTTGCGTCGCTTTCGTGGCCTTTTCGTGCCAACGTTCGGCCGGGTGGACATCACCCTCTTCGTGGCGGGATCCGGATTCGTCATGGGTGTGCCTCGTTTTCGCGCGCTTTTCGGATATCGTCATTCGTGGCGCGCGCCGCTTCGCGCAGGACCGTGGCTGGGTCCGCGTTTTCCAGCAGCACCCGGTCCACCGCCTCGTTGAGGTGGAGCATCAACTGGCTGGAATACGGTCCGTCCACCTCCACGGTTGTCCATCCGTTTTCCAGCACTTCGGGTATCCACGCGCATTTCTCTTTCCATTCCGCCTGAGTGGTCAGCGCCGGAATGCGCCCGGGTGCTCCGGTGACGTTGCGGAACGCGGGAGAGCGAAGGGCGGACCACCGGGCCGGCGGCGCCACCCACAGGTACTGCCAATAACGCGTGAGCGCGTCGGTGCTGCTCAGGAATTTCGCCAGCTTCCACGCGGCATCCGGATGCCTGCTCTGGCTGCTGACCGCCCAGAAACAGGACGTGCTCACCGACATGGGCCGTTTGCCCCGCGGCAGCGGCGCGACGCCGAAGCGCAGGCCCGGCGCGTTCTTCTTCAGCGAAGGGGTCCGCCAACTGCCGTCGATGAAAAGCGCCACCTTGCCCTGTTCGAAGAACTTATCCGGCCCCAGACCGCCTCGCTGCGAGTTCGAACGTGTGAGGCTGTATGTGCGCATAAGGCTCTTGTAGTAACGCAGCGCCTTCACCGCCTCCGGACTGTCGATCACGGTGCGGGTCTGATCCTCGTTCCAGAATCGCCCGCCCGCCTGGTACAGGAACGGCCGGAACGACCAGCCCCCCCACCCCATGTCCAGTCCGACGACCTCCGGATGCCCGTCCCTGTCTTTGTCCTCCGTCAGGCGCGTGGAGGCCCGCTTGAGATCGTCCCAGGTCCAGGATGCGTCCGGGTAGCCGATCCCGGCCTTGTCAAACAGTGTCTTGTTGTAGTACAGAGCGAGGATGTTCACGTCCTGCGGCACGCCGAACGTCTGCCCTTTGTACTGGATTCCCTGCCACGTGACGGGCAGGAAGTCATTGCGGTCGATGCCGTCCGGTCCGTCGATGAACTGATCCAACGGCAGGTTCACGCCCTTGCGCATCCAAAGCATCGCGAAATCGATGTTCTGGCGCATCACATCCGGGGCGATTCCGCCCGCGTGCGAAAGAAGCAGGCGGTTGGGGTAGTCCTCAAAATACTGGAAGCGCACCTTGATGCCGGGGTTTTCACGCTCGAACTCCGGGATGTAGACCTTGGTGTAGAGGTCGTTCTCCCACGGCATACCCCATACGCTCATCTCGATCGTTACAGGCTGCCCTCCGGAAGCCGCGGCGGGGTGGCGGCCGGCGACGACGGCGGCACGGACGATGAGAGCTGCCAGTGCCAGAAGAGTCAGGGCTCGAAGCATTTTTACACTCACAGTGGGCGGGGCGTCCCCGTTTGGGGGCGCCGGCACAAACGGTACCGGGCGGGGGCCGACAGCGCGAAATCGCAGCCGGACAGAAAACGGACCGCCTCTCGATTTCACTGGCGCCACGCTCGGTTGTATACTCTCGATTATCAAGAGCTGAGATCGGGAAGGTCAACCCCGGCACCCGCCTGCGATTGATGCTCGCCGCAATGCAGGCTGAAATCGGCTCGGTAATTGCCCTGTTGCCGGGCGAGCGATCATGAGGGATGAGTTCAGAAAGGCGAATACCATGCGCGGAATCCTACCCCTGGCAGCTCTCCTGGCCGCCGGGATCCTGGCCCCTTCCCGGGCACAATCAACCGCAACGACCCTCTGGCTGGAGGACATGGATCTGGCGCCCGCGTCGCAGTCGTATGGGCGGCCGCACATCCGGAAGACCATCATCGACAAGCCGATCACGCTGGGCGGCAGGGTTTTCGATCACGGAGTGGGGGCGCATGCCAGATTCACATTGCGGGTACGTTTGTCCGGAAGCCCGTGCCGGTTCTCTTCGATTGTGGGGGTTGACGATGAGACGGTGAAGTTGGGATCCGTGCGATTCAAGGCGACCGTGGACGGCAAGTTGGCCGTGGACTCCGGCGTTTTGAAGGGTGGCGACGCACCGAAGGCGATCTCACTGAACCTCGCGGGCGCCCACGAACTGCTCCTCGTGGTCGGGGATGCCGGCGACGGCATTGCCTACGATCACGCGGACTGGGCGGATGCTCGCTTTGACTACTCCGGCGCGCCGCCGGAAACCGTGGCGGAACCGCGCGAGGTGGCCGTCAGCCTCACTCCAAAGCCCTCACCAAAGCCACGCGTCAATGGGCCGAAGGCGTTCGGGGTACGCCCCAACGCTCCGTTCCTGTACACAATCCCGGCGACCGGCAGGCTCCCAATGAACTATTCGGCCTCCGGGCTGCCGAAAGGGCTGAAGGTGGACGCGAAAACCGGGCGTATTTCCGGATGCGTTGCCGCGCGGGGAACCTACAACGCCACGCTCATCGCGCGCAACGCCCTGGGGGTCTCGAAGCGCCCATTCCGAATCGTCGTGGGTGATACCCTCGCTCTCACGCCGCCGATGGGTTGGAACTCGTGGTACTGCTTTCTGAATCGTGTGACTGACAAGGATGTCCGCGCCGCCGCCGATGCGATGGTCCGCACCGGGATGATCGATCACGGCTACTCATACGTGAACATCGACGATTGCTGGGCCATTAAACCGAACTCTTCGGACCCCGCGCTGTCCGGAGAGCCGCGCGACGCGGAGGGACGCATCAACAGCAACAAGCGATTCCCTGACATGAAGGCGCTCACCGACTACATCCATGCGAAGGGCCTGAAGACCGGGATTTACAGTTCGCCGGGGCCTCTCACGTGCGCCGGCTTCGTGGGCAGTTATCAGCACGAGGAGCAGGACGCCCGCCGGTTTTCGGACTGGGGCTTCGATTTCCTGAAATATGACTGGTGTAGCATGACACAGGTGTCCGGCGGCCTTGAGCTCTCGAAACTCGAGAAGCCCTACCGGCAGATGTCCGCTATTTTGAAGCGACAACCGCGCGACATCGTGCTCAACCTGTGCCAGTATGGCATGGGCGACGTGTGGAAATGGGGCCGTGACGTTGGCGGAAACTCCTGGCGCACCACCGGCGATCTGGGGGCTGCAACCAGCCTGGCGGATAGCATGTACGCTATCGGCCTGGGCCAGAACGGACTGGAGAAATGGGCCGGCCCGGGCCACTGGAACGATCCGGACTACCTCCTGATAGGCACCATCACGTGGGAGGGCGCGATGCGCCCAACCCCGCTGACTCCGAACGAACAGTACACCTACGTATCGCTGTGGGCTGTGCTGGCCGCGCCGATGTTCTTCAGCGGCGACATGACCCGCCTCGACGCTTTCACCCTCAGCCTTCTCACCAATGACGAGGTCCTGGACGTTGATCTGGACCGCCTCGGCCGGCAGGGCCGCCGCGTGTGGAAGGGTGAGGACGCTCAGGTGTGGGCGCGCTTCCTGGAGGACGGTACCCGGGCCGTGGCCCTCCTGAACACGGGCGAGGCTCCGGTGAAAGTGACAGCCCGCTTCGCCGACTTCGGGATGAGAGGCACGCAACCTGTCCGGGACCTCTGGCGCCAGAGGGCGGTCGGGCGCTTCAACGGCTCCTATTCGGCGGTCGTTCCGCGTCACGGTGTGGTATTCGTAAAGGTGGGATCACCGGCGCATGAATGAGCATGGCGTCCCCTACTTTCGCCCGGAGACCGCGCCTTTTGCCGCCAGCGGGTACCGTTCCAGGTACTCTTCGTAGGTGCCCAGGTAATCCAGGATGCCTTCCGCGGTGAACGCCAGGATACGGGTGGCGACGGTTGAGATCAGGTCGCGGTCGTGGCTCACGAGGAGCACGGTGCCGTCGAATTGGGCGAGGCCTTCAGAGAGCGCGTTCACTGATTCCAGGTCCAGGTGATTGGTCGGCTCGTCGAAGACCAGGACGGGCGCTTGTTGAAGCATGAGGCGCGCCAGCAGGAGGCGGGCGGTCTCGCCGCCGCTCAGAACCTCGGTGCTCTTCAGGGCGTCATCGCCGGTAAACAGCATCCGGCCCAGAAGGGCCCGCACGCTCTGCGGTTCGCCGTTGGGCTCATAGCGCAGCAGCCAGTCGCCCATTGCCACGCCGGGCTCGATCTGGCCAGCCGTGTCCTGCGGGTAGTAGCCCTGGACCATCCCGTTGCCCCACTTCACCTCCCCGGCGTCGAGCGGGACCTCGCCCAGCAGGCAGCGGATGAGCGTCGTTTTGCCGACGCCGTTTCCGCCGATGATGGCGACTTTGTCGCCGCGCATCACATCCAGGTTGAGGCCTTCGAAGATGGTGTTGCCATCGAAGGTCTTGGCGATGTCCCTGGCCGTCACCACCTCGCGGCCGCTGGGTTTGTTCTGCTCGAAGCGGATATAGGGGCGCTGGATGTTGGAGCGCTTCAGGTCCTCCGGCGCCAGCCGCAGGATCTCCTTCTTGCGGCTCTGCACCTGGCTGCTCCGCTGGCCGGCGCCGAAGCGGGCAACGAACTCCTGCAACTGCGCGATCTTCTTTTCCTTGGATCTGTTTTCCGACTCGATGCTGCTGCGGGCCTGGGCCTTCGCCGCAACCATATCGTCATAGCCGCCCGGGTAGATGATGATGGTGTCGTAGTCGATATCGGCGATATGCGTGCAGACGGCGTTGAGGAAATGGCGGTCGTGGCTGATCACGATGAGCACACCGTCGTAGTCGTGCAGGAAATCCTCCAGCCAATGGATGGAGTCGAGGTCCATGTGGTTGGTCGGCTCATCCAGGAGGAGCGCCTGCGGGCCGCCGAACATGGCCTGGGCCAGCAGCACCCGGAATTTGATATCCGTGGGCAGCGTGAACATCAGGTCTTCATGGCGGTCGTCCGAGAGGCCGATGCCGCGCAGGAGTTCGGCGGCCTCCACCTCTGCCATGTAGCCGTTCTCGTCCGAGATGATCTCCTCCACCTCGCCGAGGCGCGCCATCTTCTCAGTGGAGAAATCGCCGGCTTCATAGAGCTCGTCGCGCTCTTTCATCGCGTACCAAAGCGGCCCGTTGCCCATCATGACTGTGTCGATGATGCGTTCCTCGTCGAAGGCGTACTGGTCCTGGCGCAGCACGCCAACCTTGTTCGGCTTCACGACCGTGCCCTTGTTTGTCGGCTCCACCTCTCCGGAGAGGATCTTCATAAAGGTGGACTTTCCGGCGCCGTTGGGCCCCGTGAGGGCGTATCGGTTGCCGGACTGGAACTGCACGTTCACCTCATCGAAGAGCGTGCGTCCGCCGTAGGTTTTGGTAACGTTATTGACGACAATCATCTGTTCAGGGCCTGCTTTCCGCGATCAAGACACAAAAAAAGAGACGCGCTCCGCGCGTCTGTGCGACTTCCATTATAACAGAGATCCGCGGCCGAGTGTGGTGTCATTTGGCAGGAAAGAGTTCAGGGTCGGTGAGAGCGAGGGGACGGAGCAGTTGCGTGCGCGGCCGATTGAAGATATTCTGGCAAGCCTGGAGAAGATCGAGTCCTTGGGCCTGCCAGGTACCGAAGAGGCTCCTCAGGACCGTCTTGGTGTTCGAGCCCTTCTTGAAGCGGGCGCAGCCGCTGACCTTACGAGCGATGACGAAGGGCCTAATCGCCCGCTCGGCGGCGTTGTTCTCGCTTGGAACCTCGCTGTACTCAACAAAGGTGAACAACTCCGAAGTGACCACCGTGGCATCGTCCGGATTCTGTTCCATCAACGCCCACAAATCGCGCAGAAGGTGCACCCAGCACCGTTGGTGCAGTCCTGTGGAATCGGTACCCGCCGCAGACGGGGTACACATCGCTTCGGGCACACACCGCACCAACGCGCCATCACACGGTGGTGACGGATCATCACCGGCATCTGTGGTATCTCGATCACTTCCGGTGTCCGATACAGGCTCCCGCCCGAAAGTCTCCGGCCGCAGTCTTCACCCACATCGCACGCGTGAACCACCACTCACCGCGGCTGGTCGCCCAATGTCGCGATTATTAGCCCGCCTGTTTCATCGGACAATGTGGCGGTGGGCTTGTCCGGGGCGCTACCGCGGGCCGGCCACAATGAAATCGAAGTCCTGGTCAGCGATGCTGGAGACGTTGCGCCCCTCGGGCTGAGTGGTCTGGATTTCAACGTACTGCGAGGTGGCGGAAGTGATGGTGGTAATCCACGGCGTCCAATCGGTGTTCGCCGTGGCGCTGACCGTCCCCGAAAAAGGCGTTAAGAATGTGAGATGGTACAGGCCCGTCTGCGGTTGGTGGCTCACGGTGAACCCTGATCCGGCCCAAATCGTGCCGTCAGAACTCACGGTCCCGCGGATGAAGCGCAGGTTCTCATCGCCGCCCACCGCGAAGTACTGGCCTGAAGGTCCCAATCGAACGTCGCCCCGGACGTCCAATTTAGCGGCCGGCGATGGCGTCCCGATGCCGACATTTCCAGTGCCCGTGAACCGCACATTCTCGGTCAAGGCGGCACTGCTCCCATATCCGAAGGCGATGTCGTCGGTGCTTCCCCGCGAGTGGACCTGCAGGAGCGATCCCTGGATGCCGAAACCGTAGTTTTCCCCCGACTGGCCCCAGAGGCTGATCTTGTCGCCCAGCGCGTCGGCGAACGTCAGCGGAAAGCCCGGCGTCGCCGTCCCAATGCCAACGTGCCCGTTTCCGTCGACTCGCACCCGCTCCGATCCGCCGGTCCTCACGGCCAGCGCATCTTCTCCGAGGTAGCCGATCTGGCCGGGCACATTCCCGTTTTTGTCGATGAAATTCAGGGCGCCGATGTAGGTCGGCGAGGCTGTCATGTTCCGGAACTCCAGCACCGACCCGTTCAGGGCGTTGAGCGAGGTGAGCTCCGCGACGCCCTGATTGGCCGACACCTCCAGGTTGGCGGAGGGGCTCGCCGTGCCAATGCCGATGCTCCCGTTCGACGACGCCATCGCACCGCCACTCACTTTCGCCAGCGAGTAGGCGTCGGTAGCCAGCTTCGCGGACGTAACCGACCCGTCCAGGACATTCTGCGCCATCATCGCATACGGGACGCCCTGGAGCGGGATGCGCGGCTGCATTTCCGGGTCCAGGTGCTGTGCATCAGGTCCCACCGAGACGCCGATGAAATATGCGGTGTCGAACGCCAGGTCCGGCGGAATGGGCGTGGTATTGCCCAGTGCTGTCGAGAACAGGCCGTGGGTGGACGTAACGCTCTTGGTCTCGGTCCACAACGCCGCGCCGCCCGCCGGCGCGCCGTACAGGGACAGAGCGACCGTATAGGTCCCGTCCGCCCTGGGCGAGCCGTTCGGGTTGAGCAGCAGGCCCATGAATCCGATCGTTCGGGGAGGGGCGCCGTGCGCTGCCATTCCAAGCGCAATGAGCAGCACGCCGAGGGAGCCGGCGGCTGCATTCGCCATTCTTGGTTTCATACCGGAATCTCCTGTGTTCGAGACGCTGCCGGGTTGGGCATCCAAGGGCGACGTCCGCACGCAGAGTGTCGCGCCCGCCCGCGGGCACAATCAACCTTCCGCACCCACAGGACTTTCACCGACACGTCGTCGAGGAGACGATTATACCATGAAGGGCTGTTTGCATGAGCCGCTGTTCGCGCGCCGGACGATTCCCCTTCACCCACGACGGCGCCGAAGAATTCCCACCGGGGCCCTCTTTTCGGAGCCGATCCGCCTCAGCTCGCAAAGACGTGACCTGCTCCACGAGAGACTCGATCTGCTCCGCCTGCGTTTCGGCGATCCGTTCCAACTCCGACCGAATTAACTGGGACAACACTGACATGCACCAAATTGCCACGCCACGTTAAATCCAATCGTGCTTGCACCGCTGAACGTTCCGGTGTTGGGCCCCGCCTAGAGCCTATAGATGGAGGCCGGCGGTCAACATGGGGCACGGTAACCTCGGCTATGCACCGGCGGCGCCCAGATCCTCGGGAGTCTATAATGGCAATTGATCCTTTGGCGAGAGAATATGGGAGACGAAATGGCGACAGACAATGGCGATTTGCTCACGGCGCTGGAGCAGTCTCACCGGGAGACCCGATCGGCCTTCGAGAACCGTGCGCTGATGTATGCCTACATCCACGACGAGTTGGTGGAAGAGATAGGGGCAGAAAGGGCTCGCGAGCTGATGAAGCGCGCCATCCGGCGCCGTGGGGTCGAGATAGGCCGTGTCTATCGCGAGGCGGCCGCGGCCGGAGACCTGTCGGAAGTAGCCCGGCTCTTCTGTGAGGGCTCGCCGTGCGGGGGAAGCCTCTTCGAGCCGGGTGTCGAGGAGGAGGCGAACGCCGGCCGCGTCGTGCTCAAGATGACGGCGTGCCCCCTCGTGGACGCGTGGAAGGCCGCCGGGTACGGCCCGGAGGCGGTCGATTCCCTTTGCGAGATCGCGGCCGCCGTGGATGAGGGTACGTTCGAAGGCGCGGGACTGGGACTGCGCTTCCTGGAGCGCGCCGCCCAGCCGGACGGCCACCGCTGCCTGCTGGAACTGCGGCTGCCCGCCTCTACCCCTGAGTGACGATAGGGACCTTTCGCCGTTACGTCGGATACCTCGGCCTGGCCAGTTAGGCGTGGGCTCCCGCGCCTGCGGCTTCGCGAACTCGCTCCACGTCCCGCATCGGCGGCTCGCCGAACAGGCGCTTGTACTCGCGGCTGAAATGCGATGCATTGTCGTAGCCGACCCGGTACCCGGCGCCGGCCGCATCGATGTCCTCACTGAGCATCAGCCGGCGCGCTTCCTGGAGGCGGAGCTGTTTCTGGAACTGCAGCGGGCTCATCGCTGTCACGGCCTTGAAATGAGCGTGGAAGCCGGACGCGCTCATACCGAACTCGCGCGCCAGGTCCTCGATGCGCAGCGGTTTGTCGAAATCTCCCCGTAATCGGGCGACCGCTTGGGCGATGCGCTGGCCCTGCCCGCCCAGTACGGCAAGGTGCCGAAGACGGGCGCCCTGTTCGCCGGCCAGCAGGCGGTACACGATCTCCCGTGTGACCATCGGCGCCAGTATCCTTGCCTCGGCGGGGGAGTTCAGTAACCGCACGAGTCGAACGACGGCATCCAGGAGTTCGGCGGTCAGCGAGCTCACCGTCATGGCCCTCGCATCGGCGCCGTTCCCCCGCGGCAGTTGGCCGGCCTCCACCATCATGGAGCTCACCAGCGCCGGGTCTAGGTTCAGCCGCAGGCTCAGGTAGGGACGCTCCGGGGAAGCCTCGATAATCCGGCTCGCCACTGGCAGATCGAGGGTGGCGAGGAGGTAGCGGCCCGGGTCGTACTGGAACCGTTCCTCTCCCACCAGCACTTCCTTGCTCCCCTGCGCGATCACGCAGAAGGACGGCCCGTACACCATGTGGCGGGGGGTCGCGGGGGCGGATGCGCGGGCGAGGAACAGCCCCGGCATCGCTTCCACAACTCCGTCCCGGGGGAGCGCTTGTGCGATGCGGGCCACCAGTTCATGCCGCTGAACCTGCGCCTGCTGCGCCTCCAGTTCGATGTGTTCCGCCTGTATGAATTTCATCAATCACACTGTAACAGCCGCGCGCCTCGAATGTCAGCATCGTCCCGGAGATTTGGAGGAACGTGCAATACATTTCGATTTCTGTTGTATGAGCCTCTGCCTTTTCCTGCTTAAGATGAAATGTAACCAGATGGCGATACGCCAGGCGGCCTGCTTGCCGCCTGGATGATTAGGCATCTACAGAACGGGGAGGAACCTGGCATGGAACGTAAACGGAACGATCAGCCGAAGCAGGGCGGCCCGAACACGATGGCCCGCCGCGATTTTCTGGCCGCGGGGCTGGGGCTGGGGACAGCCTCGCTGCTGGCCCTCACCCCGGGTGCGCTGGCGCAGTCCGCCGCCGGGAACAGACCGGCCCCCGCATCGAAGGAGCGCCGCAAGCTCGGCACGCTGGAAGTCTCTGCGGTTGGGATGGGCGTCCAGAACATGACCCGCAAGTACGAGACCACGGTGCCTTACCGGCCGGAAATGCTCAACATCATCCGGGCGGCCTTCGACCGCGGCGTCACGTTCTTTGACACAGCCGAGGCTTACGGGCCCCTCGAATGCGAGCGTATCCTGGGCGAGGCCATCGCCCCCTTCCGCGACAAGGTCGTGATCACGTCCAAGTTCGGGTGGAACATCGATCTGGAGACCGGTCAGATGCGTGGGGGACTTAACAGCAAACCCGAGCACATCAAACTCGCCGTTGAAGGCATGCTGAAGCGCCTCAAGACCGACCGCATCGACCTCCTCTACCAGCACCGGGTCGACCCGCAAGTCCCGATCGAAGACGTCGCGGGCGCGGTCAAGGACCTGATGGACCAGGGCAAGGTCCGGCACTGGGGCCTGTCCGAGATGGGGCTGAAAACGCTGCGGCGCGCCCATGCGGCGCTGCCCGTAGCGGCGGTGCAGAGCGAATACTCCATGCTGTGGCGCGGTCCCGAGAAAGAAGTGCTTCCGACGTGCGAGGAACTTGGCATCGGCTTCGTGCCGTGGAGTCCCTTGGGCGTGCAATTCCTGACCGGATGGATCGATGCGAATACCCGGTTCGCCCAGGGTGACATCCGCGGCGCCGAATCCCGATTCTCCGGGGAGAACATGACGCACAACCTTGCGCTCGTGGACCTGGTGATAACCTGGGCCAAACGGAAGAGTGCGACTCCCGCCCAGATCGCGCTGGCGTGGCTGCTGGCGCAGAAGCCATGGATCGTGCCGATTCCGGGTACAACACAGATGGCGCACATGGTCGAGAACAGCGGCGCGGCCGCGGTCCGGTTCACTCCCTCCGAACTCACCGAACTGAATGCGGCCGTCTCGGCGATCGAAGTCCAGGGGCAGCGCCTGCCGGACTTTGTTCTGGGCCTTTCAGGCGTAGAAGCTCCTCCGAAGCCATAACGGAAGCCGGACCAGGGGTTTTGACAGGGACGATATAAGCAAGGGGTAAGCAATGAGAAATGTAGTACTGAACAACGGAGTGGAGATGCCGATCCTGGGGTTTGGCGTCTTCCAGATGACAGACCAGGCGGAGTGTGAGCGGGCCGTCCACGATGCCATTGAGACGGGCTATCGCCTGCTCGACACCGCGGCATCTTATGGCAACGAAGAGGCGGTGGGCAACGCCATCAGGAACAGCGGCGTGGCGCGGGAGGAACTCTTTGTAACGACCAAGTTGTGGATAGCGGACACCGGTTACGAGCGCACGAAGGCGGCGTTCGAGCGTTCCATGAAGCGTCTGCAACTGGATTATCTGGACCTCTACCTGATCCATCAACCCTACGGAGATGTGTACGGCTCCTGGCGGGCGATGCAGGAGTTGTACAGGGAGGGCCGCATCCGGGCCATCGGTGTGAGCAACTTCCACCCGGACCGCGTTATGGATCTGATCCTCCACAACGAGGTGGCGCCGGCCGTCAACCAGCTTGAGACACATCCCTTTAACCAGCAGGTTGAGACCCAGGAGTTCCTGAAGGAGAACAAGGTCCAGCTCGAGTCCTGGGGACCGTTCGCGGAAGGCCGGAACAACATCTTCCAGAACGAGGTGCTCACGTCCATCGCCGGTAGGCACGGGAAAAGCGTCGCTCAAGTTATCCTTCGCTGGCTCATCCAGAGAGAAGTCGTCGTCATCCCGAAGTCCGTACGCAAGGAACGGATTCAGGAGAACTTGAACGTCTTCGATTTTGAACTCGGCCCGGACGATATGTCATCCATCGCGGCACTGGACACCGGGGTGAGCCAGTTCTTCGACCACCGCGACCCGCAGACGGTGAAGATGCTGAGCGAGGCCCAGCGCAACACCTGAGAACCCGACGTATATGAGATAACGGAGGAACGCCTGATATGACAAGCAGAACCATCGCTCTGGCCGCTGTGGGATTCAGTATCGCATGCGCCGCACCTGCGGCTCCACAGACCGGAGCGGTCCCGGCCGCTACGCCGACCGTTCGTACCGCCTCCGGAGTCGTGCGTGGCGTGACGGATGGAGACGTCTCCAGCTTCAAGGGGATTCCCTATGCCGCACCGCCGGTCGGCGCCTGGCGCTGGCGCCCGCCGCAGCCCCTGCCCGCGTGGAAAGGCGTGCGTGATGCGAGCAAGTTCGGCGCGGATTGTGCGCAGGCGGGCTGGGGTCGTGGCTCTTCGGTCATCTCTCCGACCTCGTCGGAAGACTGCCTGTTCGTCAACGTATGGCGGCCCGCCGGGGTCAAACCGGAGGCGAAACTGCCGGTGATGGTGTGGATTCACGGCGGCGCCTTCGTGATGGGCAGCGGTTCAGGCACTTCGGGGGTCTCGTTCGCACGGCAAGGCGTCATCCTGGTCACTTTCAACTACCGCCTGGGGCGCCTCGGCTTCTTCGCTTTCCCCGCGCTGACCAGGGAGCACCCGAAAGAGCTTAAGGGCAACTACACCTACATGGACCAGATCGCCGCCCTCAAGTGGGTGCAGAGGAACATCGCCGCGTTCGGAGGCAACCCGAAGAACGTCACCATCTTCGGCGAATCGGCGGGCGGCGTTTCGGTGCACACGCACTTGACGTCCCCGCTGTCGCGCGGCCTTTTCCAGAAGGCGATCAGCGAGTCCGGCGGAGGCCGGGACGGCGTGCTCACCGGTCGGCCCATAAGGTTGGACCGGCCCAATGAGCCGTCGGCGGAGACCATCGGCGTGAACTTCGCGCACCGGCACGGGATCGAGGGGACGGACGCAGCCGCCCTCACCAAGCTGCGCGCCCTCACCGTCGGCGAGATCGTCGACGGCGGCCAGGAGAGCGCAGGCCCCGGCGGCCCGGTCACCTACGCGGGTCCCATCCTGGATGGCCGGCTGATGGTGGAGACGCCACAGAGCGCCTACGAGGCAGGACGGCAGGCGAAGGTTCCGCTGATCATCGGCTCCAACAGCGCCGATTTCGTCGGCTTCATCAGCGCAGACACGAAAGACGAGCTGTTCTCCCAGTTCGGCGAGCGCAAAGCCGAGGCCGCCGCGGCCTACGACCCCAACGGAACCGCTGACCTCGGGACGCTCATCTCGATGGCGGGCGTCGACAGGGTCCAGGGCGAGCCGGCCCGCTTCACCGCGAACGCATTCGCCGCCAGTGGCGCGCCGGCGTACGTTTACCGCTTCTCCTACGTCCTCGCCGCGGTGCGGGCCCAGGGGCGGAACGGGGCGTCTCACGGCGCCGAAATCCCGTATGTGTTCGACACCCTGGGCGGCGGCCCCGGGGGCGCGCCGGCACCGCAGGACCAGGCGGTCGCCCGGATGGTCAACACCTACTGGGCCAATTTCGCCAGGACGGGCGACCCGAACGGACCGGGCGTGCCGAAATGGCCCCGGCACGACCCCGCCAGGGATCAGCTGTTCGAGTTCCGGCCGGACGGTTCGGCGGCCGCCGCCCCCGATCCCTGGAAGGCGCGGCTGGACGTGACCGAAGCGGCCGCCAATGCGGCGAAGCCACGTTAGCCCCGCGCGGCGAGTGACTTGGCCACCGGCGCGGCTACACCGATTGAGAGGAATTATGCAGAAACGGAAACCTGGAAACAGCGGTTTGGAAGTCTCGGCTCTCGGGCTGGGCTGCATGCGGATGACGTTCGGCGACGCCCCCATCGGCGACAAGGCCGAGATGATCGACTTCCTTCACGCGGCAGTTGACCGCGGCGTGACCTTCTTTGATACAGCTGAAGTCTACGGCCCGTTCACGAACGAGGACCTCGTGGGCGAGGCGCTGGAGCCGTACAAGGGGCAGGTGGTGATCGCCACCAAGTTCGGATTCAACCTCAACCCGGACGGCAGTCCCGGCTGGACGGGTCAGAACAGCCGCCCCGAGCGCATCCGGCGGGTCGCCGAAGAGTCAGCCAAGCGGTTGCGGGTAGACGCCATCGACCTCTTCTACCAGCACCGCCCGGACCCCGACGTGCCCATCGAAGACGTGGCGGGCGCGGTGAAGGAGCTTATCCAGGAAGGGAAGGTGAAGCATTTCGGCCTCTCCGAATCGAGCGCCGACCTGATCCGCCGCGCCCACGCCGTTCAGCCGGTGACGGCCATCCAGAGCGAGTACTCCCTGTGGTGGAGGAATGTGGAGGCGGACGTCCTGCCGACGTGCGAGGAGCTTGGAATTGGCTTCGTACCCTACAGCCCGCTGGGTAGGGGATACCTCACGGGGAAGATCGACGAGACCGCCACTTTCGACAGTTCGGATATCCGGAGCCACAACCCGCGCTTCACGACCGAGGCGATGAGGGCGAACCGCGCTGTCATCGACCTGCTCGATCGGATCGCCAACGAGAAAGCGTCGACGCCAGCGCAGATCGCGCTCGCATGGCTGCTGTCCCAGAAGCCGTGGATCGTCCCGATACCGGGCAGCCGAAAACTCGTGCGTCTGGACGAGAACCTCGGGGCGGTATCGGTAGAGCTCACGGTCGAGGATCTCCGGGATATCGACCAGGCGCTCTCGGAGATCACGGTCGTGGGAGACCGCTATTGACGGCCGCAGAGAACCCCACCGCGTGCGGAATGTTCTGAGCCCGGGCCCCGCGGTTCGCCACAACGTGCGGCTCAGCAAGCCCGCATGACCGATATCGGAGGAGGAAATGATGAAGGTAAGAACACTTGGAAAGAGCGGCCTTGAAGTCTCAGCGATCGGCCTTGGCTGCATGGGGATGAGCGCCTCCTATGGTCCGCCCAAGGACGCGAAGGAGATGATATCGCTGATCCGGTCGGCCGTAGACCTCGGCGTGACCTTCTTTGATACGGCGGAGGTCTACGGTCCATTCACGAACGAAAGGCTCGTGGGGGAGGCGCTCACGCCCATCCGGGACCGCGTGGTCATCGCCACCAAATTCGGGTTTGACATCGCCAACGGGAAGCAGAGCGGAGGCCTGAACAGCCGCCCCGAGCACATCAGGGAAGTTGTGGAAGCCTCGCTCCAACGGCTCAGAACCGACCACATCGATCTGCTCTACCAGCACCGGGTGGATCCCGATGTGCCCATCGAAGACGTTGCGGGAGCGGTGAAGGGCCTGATTCAGGATGGCAAGGTCAGGCACTTCGGCTTGTCGGAAGCGGGTGCGCAGACCATTCGCCGGGCGCACGCGGTGCAACCGGTCACCGCCCTCCAGAGCGAGTATTCGCTATGGTGGCGGGAACCTGAACAGAAGACTCTGCCGACGCTCGAAGAGCTCGGCATAGGCTTCGTGCCATTCAGCCCGCTGGGAAGGGGCTTTCTCACAGGCAAGATCGACGAGAACACCACTTTCGACAGCACGGATTTCCGGAACGGCGTCCCTCGCTTTGAGCCGGAAGCCCGCAAGGCGAACCGCGCCTTCGTCGACTTGCTCGCGGACATCGCTCAACGTAAGGACGCGACGCCGGCTCAGGTCGCGCTCGCGTGGCTTCTCGCCCGGAAGCCCTGGATCGTGCCGATTCCGGGAACGACGAAACTGGAGCGCGTGAGGGAGAACATCGCGGCGGCAACGCTCGAGCTCAACGCCGACGATCTTCGCGAGATCGACACTGCGGCGTCCCGGATAACGGTCCAAGGCGATCGGTATTCCGAGAGCGCGCAGCGAATGGTCGATCGTTGAGGGCGGTGGCTGCGACGGGCCTGGCCCGCGCAGCGACCAGTTATCTGCGTCTCACGGTTCCGGGTGCGACCTCCTGAAGCGCGTCGCCCGCCGTTCCAGAACCGGGGACTCCGGCTTTGCCGGCGGCCGCGTTGATGCCGGCCGCCGGTCTCCCCCTCTGCCGCAAGCAAGCCGCCATCACGCCGCGCGGAACGCCGGGGGTTGGATTTCCGGAATCCAACCCCCAGCTTCCGTTTTTGTGGAATCCTCCAGCGCGGTTGGCTATGATGTGGTTAGGCCAAACCTTTGGCCCGTGGAATGAGCCACCACCAATGCCCAAAGAACAACCGCCCGAGCGTGTGAGTCCCAGCCACCCCCTCGATGCAATCGCGCCACGATTCGCGCGTGAGTCATTGGCGAACCTGCTGTCCCAGCACCGCGAGGCGTTGACCGCCGAATGGCGGCGGGAGCAGGACAAGTTCCTCTACAGCGCCGGCGCGCCCGCCGGGGCGGATATCGTTGACTTCGGATTTGACGCCTGCCTCGAACTGCTCGCCTCCGGCTGTCTCGCGCGTTCCGGGAACTTCCTGACCCGGTTCCGTGCGCCCGGCGAAACCCCGGCCCATACGGCCGCCCGCCTGCATCATGTGTTCAGCACGATGTGCCATTCCCTGACTCCCGTGGTGGTTGACGCGTGGGGAGACGACCCGGAGCGCCTGCGCCAGGCCATCGCCCTCTTGCTTGGCGCAATGGACATAGGCGTCGCTGAGGTATGTTCTGCGCTGGAACTGGCTGTCTCCAAGCGAGACCGCGACGCGAGCGAGTACCACCTGCACTGCCTGGAGGAACTGGCGCGCCATGTGACGCGGGATTCACTGCGGCTCGTCGCCGCCGGGAGTGTCCCGCCGTCGCAGGGTCAGCGGATCGCTATCTGTCACGCTTCCGACGCCGCCTTCATCCGCCGCGCGGTCGTCACAACCGCCCGGGAAATCGAGATGGCCCAACCGCGGGTGGAGGATCTGAGCCTGGCGGTAGGTGAAGCGGTTTCCAATGTCATCCGGCACGCAGGAGTCGGAACGGCGCACGTATGGCGTACGGATAATACCGTATTCGTGCGGGTGGACGACAACGGCCGCGGAATCGCCGTTGAGAACCTTCCGAACGTGGTGAGCCCCGGATGGTCATCGGAGTATTCGCTGGGAATGGGATTCACACTGATGCTGGAAATGTCCGACACACTTTGGCTGGCCTCGGGGCCGGAAGGCACGTCCATCTGCATCGAGAAATGGACCTTTGGACGCCCGATGTACGACGCCGGCGCCTCCCATCCGGCGACTGTCCGCTACCTCGCGTGACTCCTACCTCAGATAGACACATTCCGCAACCGACCCGGCTCCGCTCTGGTTGACCAGCCCGCCGGCGCCGATACAAACTGACAGCATCCTCGGTACCGGCGTCCCGCCGCACCCTAGAAAAAAGGACCATTTCCGATATGAAATTCTGTGTTTACGCCCTGACCGCGGTCGCGTTGTCGGCGTCCACCGTTCGGGCCCAGGACCTGGCGCCTCTTCCCAGCGCCACGGCGAATTACCTTTCCGGCCCGCTCAAGATTGACGGCCGGTTGGACGAAATGGCGTGGAAGGATGCGCCAGTGATCGCGCTGGACAAGACCTACGATGGCAAGCCGGTGCCGGGCGGCGCCACCGTCCGCCTGTTGTGGGACAAGGATTACCTCTACTTGGGCGCGCAGGTGCCGGACGAAACCGTGGTGGCCGGGAAATTGTCGCGAGACGGCTTCCTGTGGGAAAAAGACGACGTCCTGGAACTGTTCGTATGGCCCCGCGAGGACCAGCCGTATTACTACGAGATTGTTGTCAATCCGCGTGGAACGCTCTACGACGCGTTCTTCGTCGCCAAGCCGACGCACGATGGGCCTGAGCTGACGCTGGCGGATTGGAACCCCGACATCCGCGTTCAGACGCGCCTTGTGCCGGTGCTTTACCGCCCGGACAAGGTCGGGTCGCCGAACAAGGACGGCTACTGGTCCGTGGAACTGGCGCTCCCGATTTCGTCGCTCGCGTCCCGCGGCAGCCAGCCCCCGGCGGCCGGTGAGACGTGGCGCGTGCAACTCAACCGGTATAATCGTCCCGATCCGGGCCCGGGCCAGTTGGACGCCACCGCGTGGTCGCCCTACTACAAGCTGGGCGAGCCGCATCTGCTCGACCGGTTCGGCAGGATCACGCTTACCGGCGGTCCGGCGCCTGTGATACCGCGCGTCGTCCCGGAGACCGCCGTCGTGGAGGCGCCTACCGCCCCCGTGGCAACCCCGCCGGTTGTGACGCCGCCCGCGCCCACTCCCGCTCCGGTTGTGACGCCTCCCACGCCCACTCCCGCGCCGGTTGTGACGCCTCCCACGCCCGTGCCGACCCCGGCGACCCCGGCGACCCCGGCAACTCCGGCGACTCCGGCAAACCCTGCCACGAAGCTGAACTTCGATTTCAAGGAGATGCCGATCCGGGATGCGCTCGACTCGCTTTTCAGGGGAAGGGACTTGAAATACACCATTACCCCGGAAGCCGTCCAGGCGACGCCGTCGGTCACGCTGCAGATCCAGGACAAGACGTTTGATCAGGCAGTGCTTGACCTCGTCAACGCCGCCAAGCTCCAGTACCGAATCGACGCCAACACGGGCGTGTATGCCATCGATGTTCCGGCGGCCCCGGCCGTACCCGCGCCCGATGCGCCGCCGGCGCCCGCCGCTCCGGCTCCCAACACACCGCCGAAGGGTTGACGCTTAATACGGTCACACGGAAACGGCCCGGCGGTCTTTACAGACTGCCGGGCCGTTTTTGTCATTCATTTGGCCTGAAACGCGCCTGTAAGGTTTTAGCCTTTCCTCCCCACTTATCTCATGTACGACCCACGGACCCCAATGAACCGATGAGATGACTTCTTCCTCTGACCTGACATTCGAAGCCCTTGTGGAGCGCTACCGCCAACCTCTGGCGGCGGCGGCCTATCACCTGTGCGGCAACCGGGATGCGGCTCAGGACATCGTGCAGGAGACGCTTGTCGATGCATACCGGGGAATCAGTGGCCTGCGTGAGCCCGGTCGGGCCGGGGCATGGCTTTACGCCATCCTTCGACGCAAGGCAGCGGCGCACCGAATGGGCAGGCGCTTCGAGAAGGAGATTCCAGAGGACATCGCGACTCTCGGACCGAACGATGGCGAGAACCTCGTCCGGGGCATCGTGATGGAACGGCTGGAGGCGCTCTCCACGGAAGATCGCGAGGTCCTCGCCGGGAAGTATCTGTTGGGCCTGAGTTACCGGGAACTGGCGGAGAGCCTCGGCATAACGGAGAACGCGGTCGGCGTGCGCTGCTTCCGGGCGATGGAACGGCTGCGAGAGGCCCTGCGTGGGGTTGGCCTCGAAGTCCCGGGGAAGCGCGGGAGGTGAATGATATGGCCTGCAACCAGGAAACATTGATTCTGCTGTCGCGCTATGCGAACGACGAAACGACTGCCGAGGAGGCTGCCCGCGCGACCGCTCATGTCGGGTCCTGCACCGCCTGCCGCGATCTGTTGGAAGACTGGCGGAGCCAGCGCCAGTTGCTCATCTGGGCATCCACGCTGGAGCTTCCGGAGTTGTCCGCGATCACATTGCGCGAAATCGCCCAAAGGGAGGAACCCATGTCTGTACCGCTGCGAGCATCACGACGCTTCGCCTGGCCGCATATGCGCATCAACCGGGCGTTCTCATTCGCCACGGTGGCCACGGCCGTCACGCTGGGTCTTATGTACACGTACGCATCTCGTAATGCCCTCTTCACGCCCAGGCTACCGGACGGCACAACTCTGGGCAGCGCTGCCCCCGTGGTCCGCGTCCACAACGGAATCGTGCTGGAACTGGCGCCCAATACCAGGGTCACGCGTCTTGGCGACGATCGGATTCGATTGGACGCCGGCTGGCTGCGGGCCACGGTGCGCCACGGGAGCGGACTTCGAATTCAGACCAAGCGCCTCGATGTGCGAGATGTAGGTACCGTCTTCCAGATGAACGCCGGCGCGCCTAGCGACAGCGTTACAGTGGAAGAAGGCGAGGTCTCCGTATCAAGGGGCGGAAAGACATACCAGGTCCGTCACGAGCAGATCCTGTCAGTGTCTGACAAAGGGCAACCCGATTGGGGCGCGCTCCCTGCTTACAAGCCGGAGGAAGGCGAACCCGGCCAGCCTCTTGTGAACTCACATGATGCGTTCGTTCCCACGGACGAGCAATCCCTGGATTGGCGTGAAGGCCTTCAGCGCCTCGCCACCGTGCTTCCAGATGCGAGAAGTAGCGGGACGAGCGGTGCAAGCTCGACCTGGCCAGGGGTGGATTCCGTGTTCCGGCTCTCCCAATCATTCGCCCAGGGCGCTCGCAGGGGAATGCGCGCCCATTTTGCAGAGATCGCACGAGCCCAGAGTGGCGATACCGGCAACATCGGTACGTGGGAGTTCCCCGTCGCCTACGTGATGGTAGACAACGTGGCCGACCCTCGGGGACTCGCACCGGACACCTATCAGATTGGGATGTTCGCCAATGGATCACGCCTGTTCTGGCGGTTCAGGGGGAGCCGGGGGACTGTACTAGACACTCCACTCAGCTTCGAACGACAACCGATATCCCGGACAGGCGGCATATGTAGCGGCAACGGCAGTTCCTCCGCAGGCAACTGGGAGTTCAACATGGTTCGCGAACAGGGACAGGCTACGTCGACCGCTTACCTTCGCTTCATGGATTGGCCTGGCGCTATGAAGCCGACCCTGCGACTGGAACTGAAACCCCTGGATGGGTACCACCGAGAAGCGCGCACGATGCAAGCGGACCTGATTCGCCGGACCGCCGGAGTAACCGGCCTCGCGCTGGAGCGAGGGAACGCCGACTTGCTGTATCTCGATCCAGGGCGTTCGCATAGACTGATGATCGCCTGGAACGCGAATGCCGGAAGCCAAGCGAACGCTGTGATGGAACGCGCGGGGAAGGGGCGTGGCGACTCCGCTTTGATGGGAGTCCTATTCACCGATAGCCCTCTGATTCTGCCCCATCTACCCGCCGGCACTTATCTCCTGAAGTGGATCGCACCCTCCTCGGGTGGAGCGTCGCGCTGGGAGATAGGAACGCTGAACGGAAGAGCCGCGATGGCGCTGCCATCGAACGCCGATCACTGGAAGGGACTAGACGCACATCGGATCACGGCTACCAGCGACCAACCATTGTCCGGGTCCGGTGTCTCCCGCCCGCTGGCCGTTGAGATTGGAACGGGGGCAGCGAGCGGCGGGGCGTATCCGTTTCGTTTCACGCTCCGGAATAACTCGACGGATATACGCGCCCTCGGCAGCGGCTGGGTCCAAGTGAAGCAACCGTAATCGGATCGACGCCGATGCGAACGGCCCGGCGGTCTTCACTGACTGCCGGGCCGTTTCGTCATTCCGCCGGTTTCGGCGCCCATTTTGGCGGGCGGCCCTTGCTCATCGCATCGAGGCCTTCGCAGACGTCCTCGGAACTGCGGGATTTCGCGAGGCAGGTTGCGACGTCGTCCAGGGTGTCCGAACTTAGCAGGCTGTGGCCGTGGTAAGTGAGCCGGCGAATGAGGGCTTTGGTTTGTTTATGAGCGTGCGGCGCGCCGCGCAGCATGCCGATGACCGCGGCCTCAACGGCGCCGTCCAGTTGCGATCGGGTGGCCACCACATCGTGAACCAGCCGTATTTCCTTGGCGCGTGCCGCATCAAAGGGGCGTCCCGTCAGCAGGATGTTGCGGGCGTGGCTTCCGCCGATCTTCGCGATCAGAAATGGCGCTACACACGCGGGGACAAGCCCGTACGATAGCTCCGGGGCCTGGAATGTGGTATCCGCGGAAGCCACCACCACGTCGCAGGCGGCAACCAGCCCGAGGGCGTCTCCGATGACCGCGCCGTGTACGGCGGCGACAACCGGTTTGGCAAATCCATCCAGAGAGTCGAGCATCGTCGCCAGGCTCTTCGCGTCGCGAAGGTTGTCGGCATATGATGCTTCGGACATGTGGTCCAGCCAGCGCATGTCGGTTCCGTCTGAAAAGACCGGTCCCGCTCCTCTGAGGACAACGACCTTGACGCTGGAATTGGCGCCGGCGGCCTCCAGATTGCGCATCAGTTCAGAAACGGATTGACCGTCCAGTGCGTTACGTTCCGCCGGGCGGTTGAGCGTAAGGGTCATTACGCCGCGCGCATCCAAGGCAGTTTCGATGCGGGTGTCTTCGTTCATCTCTATCCTCCCGTTGCATGTGGTGATGTGGATGAAGCGCATCACATGGGCGATCCTGCTACCCGTATACATTCTATGCCCGATCGGACGATTCGCGCCATTCGAGCGCCCATTTTGAGGAGGTTCGGCGGCCCGGAGTTCGGCCGGACAAGCTACGCGTGGGTTGTGTGATGGCGTGCGGAGGGGGTGGCAGGGTGTCGGCTGGGTGTGGCGCCTGGCCGCGAAGTGTGTGGCAAGGTGACAGAAGCGGTGGGTTAGGAGGCAGCCAAGGGCGGAGATGGGGGTTGGGGGCGATGGAGGCGAGGGGGGAGCCTGGAGAGTTGCCGTTGTGGAGGGTGATTCCGCTTGACGTGTTGAGTGTAAGTTGGTAGAATACGCATGTTGGACGGCGCCCAGCCAAGCGCCGCCCGGTTCTTCCTCGGTAGCTCAATTGGCAGAGCAGACGGCTGTTAACCGTCAGGTTCGTGGTTCGAGTCCACGCCGGGGAGCCAACGTTGACTTAAGCACGAACCAAGTTCGTGAACGGGCAGTTCGGGAAGGATGTTGTACTCCACCCGGACTGTCTCTTTGGTTTTGGACTCCACCCTACGCACGAGCCCGCCCACGACCTTCTTGCGCTCCTCCGGCGTGGCTTCCTTCAACATCGCCCGGATATCCCGGAACCATCGCCGGACGTCCTCCACCTGCAACGGCTCCCGCACCTTGCTGCATCCCGCCTGCAGGAGCATCGACTCGGTGACCAGCTCCTTCTCCTGCCGCTCCATGTCGGTGAGTCGGATTGCCAGGCTGGCGATACCGGTACCCTGGGCCACGGCCTCAACCATGTTTGCTATCTTGACCTTCACGGTTCGGAGGGCGTCCTGGACTTCCTGCAGCCGTTGGCGGGCAGCGGCATCCTCCTGGGTGGCGTCGAGGCTGCGCAGCAGGTGGTCGAGCGTCTCCGGGTCAGCCTCAAGTTCCCACAGCCGGCCCAGAACCGCGGCCTCGGCGAGTTCGGCGTTGTAGCGGCTGATGGAACACTTCTCCCCTTTCGGGAATCGGTGGCTGCGCCCGCACTCGTAGTATGCCGTGTAAGGCTTGTTCCGCGGATGCTTGGTGCGGTGGTCGACACTGAAAGGTGTCATTCGTGTACCACACAAACCGCAATCCATGAGGCCTTGCAGAAGGTAAGTGTGACCGACCAGTCCGTCCGACTTCGGCTGGGGCGGTCGAGCCCGAGACATCCTGATCGTCTGCGCCAAGTCCCAGAGTTCCGGCGACACGATAGCTTCATGTGAACCCGCGATCTCTAAGCTGTCGTAGGTGTACGTGCCCTTGTATCGCGGGTTCTTGAGCGTCTGGCCGATAGTCTGGATCGTCCATTCATTGCCGCCGGTCGTCTCGTTCTTCGAAGGTCGAATGCGGGTTCGGTAGCCCAGCCCATTGATATAGTCCCGAGTGCGACCCGGTGACCGTGTCTCGACGACCTTCTCAAAAATGAGCCGGACGACCATCGCTTCCTCCGAGTTCGGTACGAGCTTCTTGTCGACGACATCGTAGCCGTACGGAGTCGCCCCTCCCAGGTGTCGTCCAAGCTTGGCTTCGGCGTGCATCTTGTCGCGAACCCGCTCGGAGTTGACCTCGCGTTCCATCTCCGCGAACGAGAGCAGAAGGTTGCGCATCATCCGACCCATCGCTGTGGAGGTGTCGAGTTGCTCCTTTACGCTGATCAGCCGGCAGTTGTGCCCGTTCATCAGCCTGTCCATTGCGAAGAAGTCGGCAAGAGAGCGGGTGATACGATCAAGCTTGTACACCACGACGGCCTGGATCTGGCCGACCTCGATGTCTCGCAGAAGACGCGCGAGTTCAGGTCGCTCCATATTCTTGCCGGAGAAGCCGTCATCCACGTAGTGTTCGACGAACTCCCATGGCTCGCCCATGGATACCTCCATCGCGACGCGTTGGGCGATCAGGCTCTTTTGATTGTCGAGAGTATTGAAGTCGGAGACAGACTGACCTTCGTCAGAACAACGGACGTAACCGACAACGCGGACTGTTCCACCCGTATCTCGATTAGGATGGTTCTTCTTTGGGGATCTTCTCACTCTCCTTCATTCCTTTCTGTATCGGCGTCCTGACGCATGCGTTGATCGATGATAGCTAACGTCTGCAGGGCTTGTCGCCAATGATGCCAGTTCTCGGAAGAGGCGTTGAAAGTCGCCTCGACGTCGAGATGGCGCTGCCGCTTCCCGAGGCGGTTCGACATCGCAGCGGGAGCTAAAGCCGCGGGTGCGTCGGGATCGGCATGGGGAAGAGCAACGGCTGTGCGGGAGGGCATCATGCGTTCCCTCCGTACAAGGCCGTAGGGACCGATAGCACAGTGCCTCCGGTTCCTTCGCGCGTAATAGGCGCTATGACCGGCTGCAAAGTAAGTCTGCGGCATCCCAGATGGTCGGGAAACGCGGTCCGTGTACTCACTGTGGTGTGAGCATCAAAGATGTTCAAAGCAGACCTCCACGGTCCGCCGAGGGTGATGAGCCGAGCTGGCGAAGAATGCCGGGACTGCACAGTCCGGCGTAGGATTATCTTCCGCTCCTGTGGCTCCTTCCTGGGCGACCTTCGTGGCGTTCTGCCCATTGTCCGGGATATGGCCCGGTCCGTAATTTGCAGCGCTGAGACCTTCGCGCCGTCAGTAATAATAGTATACCTCCCTGACGACCATGCAAACAAGCGTTCCATCAGTGCCGATCGCCAGTTCCGACCACGAACTGCGGCATCCACAGACCCCCATCAATAATGGCCGATAAAGGCGACTTAAATGGTCGTATATAGCCGCGATGACGCAATCAGTGCTTTGGTCCTTCCGAGGACGCACCCCTCCAGAGGCAGGCTCAATCCCGAACCTTCCGTTCGGGACTCAGCCTGTAGTCACGGTGAAAGATGCATTCGGAGTGTCTGCTCTGAACTATACGGGGCCGGTGACGCTCGCCATTAAGCCGGGCACGGGTGCCGCCGGCGCAGTTCTGTCAGGCACGACGATCGTAAACGCTGTAGCCGGTGTAGCAGCGTTCGCAGACTTGGGCATCGATAAGGCGGGCGATAACTACCAACTGACAGCGACTAGCGGATCGCTGCCACTTGCTGACAGCGCACCGTTCCTCGTGGGTGTCGGGCTGGCAAAGGCGTGGGGAGGAAACAGCTACGGCCAACTTGGCGACGGCTCAACAACGAGCCGGAACACGCCGGTACAGGTTTCTGGCCTGGCGAACGTTGCCTCGCTAAGCAGCGGAGGATATCACAGCCTGGCATTGACTACGGACGGAAAGGTGATGGCATGGGGGAGCAACTCTGCCGGCCAGCTCGGTAACGGAACGACCACAGATTCCGCGTCCCCTGAGCAAGTTCACGAACTCACGAACGTGTCCCGGGTGAGCGCGGGAACGTATCATAATCTGGCCGTAAAGGCTGACGGCACTGTGTGGGCGTGGGGGAGCAATGGCGACGGCCAGCTTGGCGATAACACTAACACTAGCCGTGACGTTCCTGTGGAGGTCGTCGGCCTCACGACCGTGATGGCGGTTAGCGCCGGATCTGCTCATTGCTTGGCGGTGAAGACCGACGGCACGGTGTGGGCATGGGGCGATAACTCCTACGGCCAACTCGGCGACGGAACGGCGTTCGATCGGTATTCCCCGATCCAGATTTCCTCGCTAACTGACGTTGTCTCGGTGAGCGCCTCTGATCAACACAGCCTTGCGGTGAAGAAGGACGGGACAGTATGGGCCTGGGGGTCCAATCGGTACGGCCAAATCGGCGACGGAACGACTATCGATCGCAATACGCCGGTTCAGGTCACGGGATTGAGCAACATCGTCTCAGTGAGCTCTGGATTTGCTCACGGCCTTGCCGTGAAGAGAGACGGTACGGTATGGGCGTGGGGCCGAAACAGGTACGGCCAAATCGGCGATGGAACAACGATTGATCGAAGTCTGCCGGTTCAACTCGCTGATCTATCTGGCATTGTCTCGGCCGACGCGCAGCGCTTCCACAGCCTGGCCGTGAGGGCGGACGGCAATGTGTGGGCGTGGGGATTCAACGGCAACGGCCAGCTTGGTGATGGGACGGCGATTAACCGCCTGACACCCGTCCAAGTGCCCGATCTGGTCCACGCCAAGTCGGTGAGCGCAGGGGAAGAACACGGACTCGCACTGGTGAACGGATCGCTCCAGGACCATTAGTCATGCACAACCAGCCCGAACGGCGTCCTCGGCATATCGTGTGCTGATGATGATGGGTGCCATTTTTGTCGCCGCGCTGAACCACGCCGGCCGCCCGTTGCGACGATGGGGCGACTTGCCAGGCATAAATCGGCACGAAAACGCGAATGCCGTCTTTCGCAACCTGGCGCAGGCGAGTGTTGGGCCGGTTTGCCCAAGGGACTATGTCTGCGCGCAAAGGCGTGCGACTTTCCGTATCACGGCAGCTGCAGTCCCTAACTGCCCGGTTCGGGGCGCTGCCCAACTCTGACGGAACAGCACAGCATGCCAACCCGTTGGGTGATACCTTCGAGGGCACCGTAGTCCGCAGCCTCCAACTGCGTCGAGTTGCACGAGAGCATCAATACCCGTATGTTTTCCACGGGTTCAGCGATTCCTGATCAACAGTGAGGTTGACTCTCGACATCAATACCCGCATAATAACAGCGGGTAACGACAACAATGATCAACCAGAACGGATCCAGAGTCCAGGCCTTCCTTCGCCGCCACACGGTCTTCACGCACGCAGAGTTCGCGCGGTGGATCGGCGCCGATGGGCCTGACAACAGACGCACTGAATCGCTCCTGAGATACTACGTAGAAGCGGGGCGGCTTCTTCGTCCACGGCGTGGCCTCTATGTCTCATCGGGGGCGACCGACCCGTACCTCGTCGCCGGCAAACTCAGTGACGATTCCATTCTCGCCTACCACACTGCCCTGGCGTTCCACGGACGTGCCCACTCGGTCTCGCACGTCTTCTACCACTTGAGTCGCCGTGCCGCGCGGCCCCTCGTCCTTGGATCAGACGCATTCGAAACGGTACCCTTCCCGAAGGCCCTTCGTGACCGAGGCGCGGAGGCAACCGGCGTCGTATCGGTCGACCGTCAAGGCCAGGACGTGAGGGCTACAACCCTGGAACGGACGATGGTGGACGTTTTAGACCGGCCGGATCTCGGCGGTGGTTGGGAAGAGGTATGGCGTTCCCTGGAATCCGTGGAATTCTTCGATCTGGACGCGGTGATTGAGTACGCCTTGCTCCTGGGTAATAGCACGACCGTGGCGAAGGTCGGTCTCTTCCTGGAGGAGCACAGCGAACCACTGATGGTTGAGGAGACCTACCTGAAACGCCTGGAAGAACACCGGCCACGAGGCCGCCACTATCTGTCTCGGAAGGACGATGGACCAAGTCGCCTTGTTCCGCGATGGAATCTCATCGTGCCGTCTATGATCCTCGACCGGGAGTGGGAAGAACCTGCATGAAAGTATCGCGGGAACGCCTGACGGCGGACGCCGATGCCACAGGATTCCGTCCCGAGGTCTTGGAGAAGGTCATTCAACTCCTGGGCCTTCTCGACGGTTTGCGCGCCCACCCGTTCCTGAAGAACCGCCTCGCCTTGAAAGGCGGCACCGCCCTCAACCTGTTCCTCTTTGAAGTCCCGCGATTGTCGGTGGACATCGACCTGAATTATCTCGGAAGCCCTGACAGGGCAGTGATGTTGGCGGAACGACCAAGACTTGACGAGGCGATCTCGGCCGTTTGCCGGCGCGGCGGATTCGATATCCGCAAAGTGCCCGGCGGACACGCGGGCGGAAAGTGGTTACTGCGATACGACAGCGCCATCGGTGAGGGCGGTAATCTGGCACTCGACCTCAATTTCATGTTCCGGGTTCCACTCTGGCCGGTCACACTTCGCGATTCGCACGCGATCGCCGGTTGCCAGGCCACTAACGTCCCGGTCCTGGACGAACACGAACTGGCGGCCGGAAAACTCGCCGCCCTTCTCGCACGTCACGCCGCCCGCGATCTGTTCGATGCCCATCAACTCCTCACTCAGCGCAATCTCGACCCGGCGCGTCTCCGTCTTGCGTTCGTTGTCTACGGTGCCCTGAATCGCCACGACTGGCGAACGGTGGTCCCCGAAGATGTGGATTTCACGGAAAGCGAATTGCGCGATTCTCTCATTCCCGTCCTGCCCGTCGGTTCCGCGCCGCCGATGGGTGAAGACAGTGATTGGGGGAAGCGCCTGGTCGCCGAATGCCACGCGGCCCTGGGGATCGTGTTGCCTTTCACCGCGGAAGAAACGGAGTTCCTCGACCGCGTCCTCGATTACGGCGAAGTGAGTCCGGAACTCCTGACTTCGGATCCCGAGGTGCAGAAGAGGATCGCCGCCAATCCCGGCCTACTCTGGAAGGCCCAGAATGTTCGTGAGCACCGGGGCTTGGCTTAGGCTGCCGTGCCTGACACTTGGCGATCTACCTCTGTGATGACTCACTTTGACCTACGAATCAGGCATCCACAAGACTGGATCGAAGCCCTTCGTGCACCGTGACGGTAAAATAGCATCCGTTCGCATAGTTTGTGCTCGGTTGTCGTAGGCGAGCCAACCTTGTAGTAACTTCAAACCAAGCCCTTCGGCGGGTACTTGTGCAGGTGGCAGAATGTCTGCTACCTGCATTTTATGTACGCCGGGCATGCGCCCGTTCTCGGAGGTGAAAGTCCTCTACGGTAAAGGGAATCGGAACCGTTAAGCGACGGCAAGGGCGTCACCGCGAGGTGGGGTCTGAAGGAAGCCAGAGCCACAGCCACGACCCGACGAAC